>JBATTI010000511.1:0-1843 GCA_049670445.1 Albidovulum sp.
CCCCACGACATCCCGGTGACCTTTATCTGCCCGGAGACCTTGATTTGATCGGGTTTCTGACTCCCGCGCCAGCGGACCGGATGACCCTGAAAATCAAACCCGAAAACGCAGGTGCCTTGGCATAAACCTTCGGCATAAGACCGCCCCAATCATCCCCAAGTCCAATTTTGAAACGGCCCGAAACCTCTCAGGTCAAGGCAACCGCACCAATGCGGTGAACATGCCTGAACAGGAGAACGACATGATCAGACTTAACAAAACCACGCTTTTGGCAGCCCTGATTGCCCCAGGTTTCGCAATGGCCCAGGTCAACCCCGGCGATACGCTCGGCACCTCTGAAGCCGCGATCACGGCGGCGCTGCAATCCCAAGGCTACACCGTCACCGAATTTGAGGCTGAAGAAAACCAGCTCGAAGTCGAGGTGGTTCTGGACGGCGTGGCCTTTGAAATTGAAATTTCGCCTGCGGATGGTACGGTCCTTGAGGTGGCGCAGGAAGACGACGATGATCACGACGATGATCACGACGGCACGTCCGACGACACCTGATAAACCATTGTGCGTTCCTGCTTTCTGGCCGGAACGCACAGCATTTGCTTGAAAGACATGAAAGACGCGCATGAACCGTACCCTTTTTATAACCGGCCTGTTTGCCCTTCAGGCAGCCTGTTGTGCCTATTTTCTGATGGACCTCGCATGGGGCATCCTTTGGCCAACGCGCTATAATTGGCTTGCGGAAAGTGACGCCATCGAAACCATCGTAACCATAGCGCTTTTCATGAGCTTGCTTTTCACGGCCAGTGAACTGCGCCACATTCTCAGGCGCCAGACCAAACTGGACGATCAAATCAAGATCGCATCCGGTGCCTTTGGCGAAGTCTTGCAAGGGCGCTTTCATGAATGGTCCCTGACCGGGGCAGAGCGTGACATCGCCATCTTGGCCATCAAGGGATTTTCAATAGCCGAGATGGCGCGGCTGCGCGCGACCAAGCAAGGGACGATCAAGGCGCAATGCGCCTCGGTCTACCGCAAGGCTGATGTTGCTGGGCGCCTGCAACTCCTCAGCATCTTTCTGGATGACCTCTTGGCAGAGGATATCATGAATGCCTCGGGCGACGTGACAATTTAAGGACCAGACATGAACCCCATCGGCATCTTGATCATTGTATCGACAACCCTTTTCCCGGCCTACCTGCTTTTTGCGCTTCCCGATATTTCGGACAGGCTGGCGCTGTTTTCCCAGTATTTGGGCATGGCGGCGCTGATCTTGATGGCTTGGGGGCAAATCCTCGCAACACGGGCCAAGGGTGTTGAGACGGTCTTTGGCGGTCTTGATCGCGTCTATGTTCTGCACAAATGGGCGGGCATCTGCGCGATGGTCGCCCTTCTGGTGCATGATACGGTCGATGCCGACATGGATGGTCTGGGGCGCGAAACCGCCCTGAACGACCTTGCGGAAACCATGGGCGAGCTTAGCCTTTACGGCCTGCTTGTTCTGGTCGTCATCTCTGTGGCGACCTTCATCCCCTATCATTTGTGGAAATGGACCCACAAAGCGATGGGCGCGCTTTTCATAGCCGGTGCTTTTCACTTCGTCTTCATATTGAAACCCTTTGCCATGGGGGATCCGGTGGGCCTCTATACCGGGCTCTTTTGCCTTGCCGGGGCGATTGCCTATCTCTGTACGCTCCTGCCCAAGCGTTTTCGCGCGTCCCGCAGATATGAGATAACGGCGATTGAGGATGCAGGCCGGGCCACGGCGATCACGCTGCACCCGGCCGGGCGCGGCCTTGCCCCAAAGCCCGGCCAATTCGGGCTTGTTCAGTTCACCGCACCGGACATAAC
>JBATTI010000512.1:0-7203 GCA_049670445.1 Albidovulum sp.
ATCCGCCTGTCCGCCAGTCGAGGCGAGCTGGAACTGCTGGTAAGTGAGGCGGATCTTGCCGCCCGCCGCGCCGCTTGGGCCCCGGACCCGCCGCATTACACGCGTGGCTATGCGAAGATGTATATTGATCACGTCTTGCAGGCAGACAGGGGTGCCGACCTTGATTTCTTGGTCGGCAAAGACACCAGACCCGTAACCCGGGAGAGCCATTGATGCCGCAATTGGCCCGTTTTCATGACCTCGTGGGCGCCAGCGTTTTCATCACCGGCGGTGGTTCGGGGATTGGTGCGGCCCTAACTGATGGCTTTTTGGCCCAGGGCGCGCAGGTCGCCTTTGTTCAGCGGTCGGATGCCCGTGAATTCTGCAAGGCAATGGGCGAAAAGCACGACCACCCTCCCCTTTTCATTCCTTGCGACATAACCAATGTCACCGCCCTGAAGGCGGCGGTCGTTAAGGCGGCCGAGGCGCATGGTGCGGTGACCGTTCTGATCAACAACGCCGCCAACGACCAAAGGCATGTGACCGAAGAGGTGAGCGAAGCCAGTTGGGACAAGTCGATGGCCATCAACCTCAGAGCCTATTTCTTTGCCTGTCAGGCGGTTATCCCCGGTATGCAGGCCGCAGGCGGCGGGGCCATCGTGAACTTCTCCTCGATCAGCTATATGATGGGAAATGCCGGCTACCCGGCCTATGTGGCGGCCAATGCCGGGATAACCGGCCTGACACGCGGCCTGGCCCGCGAATTCGGCCCAGACCGGATTCGGGTGAATGCGCTTGCCCCCGGGTGGGTCCTGACCGACAAGCAAAAGGATATGTGGGCAACGCCCGAAGCCTTGGCGACGCATTTGGACCGGCAATGCCTGAAAGAGCATCTTGCGCCGAGTGATGTCGTTGATGCCACGCTCTTTCTTGCCTCAAAAGCCAGCCGTATGATGACCGGTCAGTTGATGGCAGTTGATGGTGGGGTCGTGACAACCGGATGATCAGGACAGCGGACATGAGGGCCACATGGGTGGCCGTTGATTGGGGCACCACCCATTTGCGAGCATGGATCATGGGGCCCGAAGATGTGCAGATCGCGCATCTGGAATCGACGGACGGCATGGGCAAGCTGGCACCAGATCAGTTTGAAATTGCGCTGTTGTCGCTGATCGGGCCTTACCTTGGTGCGGGTAGGCCGGTTCCGGTAATCTGCTGCGGGATGGCTGGCGCGCGGCAGGGCTGGGTTGAGGCGCGCTATTGCATCGCGCCGTGCCGACCGCCCAGCGCAGAACAGGCCATTGCGGCCCCTGCCCATGATGGCCGAATCACAGCGCAGATCTTGCCGGGCGTCAGCCAGTCAGAACCTGCTGATGTGATGCGCGGTGAAGAGACGCAGATCGCTGGTTATCTGGCCCAAAACCCCGATTTCGACGGGGTGATCTGCCTGCCGGGCACCCATACCAAATGGGTACATATCAGTGCCGGTGAAATCGTCAGTTTCAAAACCTTCATGACCGGAGAGCTTTTTGCGCTTTTGTCCGAAGCCTCGGTTTTGCGTCACAGCGTCGCCACGACGGGTTGGGACGATGACGCCTTTGCCCTTGCGGTGGCAGATAGCATGTCACGCCCGCAATCGGCGGCGGCGGCGCTTTTTGCGTTAAGAGCTGGGACTTTGCTGAATGACACAAGGCCTGAAACATCGCGTGCGCGGTTGTCAGGGCTGCTGATCGGGTTGGAACTGGCGGGCGCGCGCCCTTATTGGCTGGGGCAAAGGATCACCTTGATCGGTTCCAAGGGGCTTTTGCGTTTTTACCGGGCCGCGCTGTCGGCGCAAGGTGCGCCAACCGAACAGGCGGATGGCGGGGCGATGACATTGGCTGGCCTGAAGGCCGCCTATGACCAATTGAGGGAATCCATGACATGAGCCGCAGCATCATCGCCATTCTACGCGGCGTCACCCCGCCTGAGGTTTTGGCAATTGGCCAAGCGCTCGTGGATTGCGGCATCACAAGGATTGAGGTGCCGCTGAATTCGCCCGACCCACTTGCCTCTATCAAGATACTTGCGGAGGGGCTGGGCAAGGACGCGTTGATCGGGGCGGGTACCGTGCTGACGCAGCAAGCGGTGGCCGATGTGGCGGCAGCGGGCGGGCGGCTTATCGTGTCGCCGGACTGCAACCCCGAGGTGATCTTGGCCACCAAATCGGCGGGCATGGCTTCTTACCCCGGGGTGGCGACGCCGACGGAGTGTTTTGCGGCATTGCGCCATGGGGCTGATGGGCTGAAGCTCTTCCCCTCCTTCTTGATCGGCACGGCGGGTCTTGCGGCGATCAGGGCGGTTTTGCCGGAGGGCACTGAAACATATGCGGTAGGTGGCGTTGACCCCGACAATTTCACCGATTGGTTTGGCGCGGGTGCGACCGGGTTTGGCATAGGAACTGGCCTTTACAAGCCGGGGTTTGATGCGCAAGACGTGCGGTTGCGCGCGACGTCCATCGTGGCTGCCTTTGACGCGGCGCGACTTGCATGACGGCCCGTATCTTCGATGCGCGCATCTGTGCGCTGGGCGAAGGGCCGTTGTGGCACCCTATACGCAAGCAGTTGTTCTGGTTTGATATTCTTGGAAACCGCTTGCTAAGCCGAGCAGGTGACGCGCCGCTGGAGTGGCGGTTTGATGAACATGTATCAGCGGCAGGCTGGATTGATGCGGACAGGCTTTTGATCGCCTCGGAAACTGGATTGATGCGCCTTGATCTGCGGTCGGGTGAAAGTGACCGGGTGATCGGACTTGAAGAGCAAAACCTGCAAACCCGGTCAAATGACGGGCGCGCCGATCCTTGGGGCGGCTTTTGGATCGGGACGATGGGTAAGAATGCGCAAGCCCATGCCGGCGCCATCTATCGTTTCTACCAAGGTACGATGCACAGGCTTTTTGGGCAGATCACCATTCCCAACGCGATCTGCTTTTCGCCGGACCGGGCATTTGCCTATTTCACCGATACGGTCACACAGGTGGTCTTGCGGCAAGGCTTGGACAAGGACGGTTGGCCAAAAGGTGCAGCCACGCCCTTTGTTGATCTGACCGGTCAAGGCCTTAACCCCGACGGTGCGGTTGTGGACAAAGAGGGCTGCCTTTGGATCGCACAATGGGGCGCATCACGGTTGGCGCGTTACGGGGCGAACGGTTCCTTCTTGTCGTCTATCGACCTACCCGCAAGCCAGATCACCTGCCCGGCCTTTGGCGGCGATGATTTGAAAACTCTTTACGTCACTTCGGCGGCCATTGGTGTGGACGAAACCGATGCAGGCAAGACCTTCTTGGGTCAGACGGCGGTGGCCGGCCAGCAAGAATATCAGGTGATCACATGACCAGATCAAAACGCCTGCTTGGTACATGCTACTACCCCGAACACTGGCCGCGAGAGGTCTGGGCCAAGGATGCGGGTCGCATGGTTGACGCGGGACTGACATTGGTCAGGATAGGCGAATTCGCATGGTCAGCACTTGAACCGACGCCGGGCGATTACAGCTTCGAATGGTTGGACGCGGCGATTGATGTTCTTGGCGCGGCGGGTCTTCAGGTGGTCTTGGGCACACCCACGGCAACCCCGCCGCGGTGGATGATTGATCGCCATCCCGACATGTTGGCGCTTGATGCCGACGGGCGGCCACGCAAGTTCGGATCGCGGCGGCATTATTGCTTCAGCCATGAAGCCTACAAGGCGGAATGCGCGCGGATCGTCACGGTACTGGCGAAAAGATATGGCACGAATCCGTATATTGTCGGGTGGCAAACGGACAACGAATATGGCTGTCACGACACGGTAATGTCTTACAGCGAGGCCGCGGGTGCCGCGTTCCGGCAATGGCTGCGGGCCCGCTATCCGGGCGCGGGCAATGACGGTTGCATCGACTCGCTGAACCGGGCCTGGGGCAATGCGTTTTGGTCGATGGCCTATGACAGCTTCGATCAGATCGACCTGCCAAATCTGACGGTAACAGAGCCTAATCCAGCCCATTGCCTTGCATTCCGGCGGTTCAGTTCCGATCAGGTGGCACGGTTCAATCGGCTTCAGACCGAAATCATCCGCGCCCATTCACCCGCGCCCATCGCGCATAACTACATGGGGCGCGTGACCGGTTTTGACCATTTCGATACCGGCGCGGACCTCGATATTGCCAGTTGGGACAGCTATCCTTTGGGTTTCCTTGAAGATCGCGTAACCGCCGAAGATGCCCATAAACGCCACTTTGCGCGTCAGGGTGACCCGGATTTTCAGGCCTTCCACCACGACCTTTACCGCGCCGTCGGGCGTGGACGCTGGTGGGTCATGGAACAGCAGCCCGGCCCGGTAAACTGGGCACCCTATAACCCAGCACCGCTACCGGGCATGGTCCGCCTGTGGACATGGGAGGCTTTCGCCCATGGCGCCGAGGCTGTATGCTATTTCAGATGGCGGCAAGCACCGATGGCACAAGAACAGATGCATGCCGGGCTGTTGCGCCCCGATAGTGTTGACGCCCCCGGTCTGGCCGAAGTGCGGCAGGTCGCGGCTGAACTGGCAAAAGCGCCCGAACTGGCACCGAACCAGTCGGCGGCGGCGATCTTGTTTGACTATGATGCGGATCATGCCTGGGCGATCCAACCGCATGGCCGAGGGCTGAATTACTTTGACGTGGTATTCGATACTTACCGCGCCATGCGGAGGCTGGGGCTGTCGATCGATATCTTGCCCCCCACGACCCGTGATTTTTCAGGATACGGTGTGATTGCCGCCCCCGGTTTGATGGTGATGAGCGATGATCTGAAGGCGGCTTTGGCGCAAAGCGGCGCGCAGATTATTCTTGGGCCACGCAGCGGTGCGCGTGACCGCGATTTTCGCATCCCGACGCCACTGCCACCCGCATTTCCGGGGCTGGCTATCGCTGTGACGCGGGCTGAAAGTTTACGCCCCGATATGCCTTTGGCGCTTGCCGGTGGTGGGGCGGTCATCGGTTATCGCGAATATCTGGAAGGTGACGCCCCGACGGTGGAACAGACCGAAACCGGCGCGCCTGTCGTGGTGGCGCAAGGCAATCTGCGCTACCTGGGCGGGTTGCTTGACCCTATAGCGTTGCAACGGGTTGTGAAATCCGCATGCAAAGCGGCCGGGCTAGAGGTGATTGAATTGCCTATGGGTTTACGGGTTCGCGATACGGGTCGGGAACGCTTCTGGTTCAACTACGATTCTGTGGCGCAAACTGCGGGTGGCGTGACGGTTCCACCTGCCTCGTTCTTACGGATGCCGCGGAGGTAGCCTGGCCCTGCCACGACATTAGCAGGGGTATGAATGGTGCTGGCAAAGCGTGTTTGATGCGTGCATATCAGGGCGCGGCATTGAAATTACGCGGCATCCAGTCAATCTTACCCCTCCAAAGCGCATCCGTGCAACAAGGCCCTTCATGATGCTTCGCCCCCCGCCGCCCTCTTTTGCTTGGCATCCATCGTGCAATATCGTCGGACCGGTTTCGGCGGCAGGATCCGCGCTTGAGCAGTTGCGCGATCTGATTGCGGGCAATGCGAGCATTTGCGTCAGGGCCGCACAGCCCAGTGCGATCAATCAGCAACTGGCGTTGGACCAGCCGGTGCTTCATTGCGAAACGTCGGGTTCAACTGGCCAGCCAAAAGTCATCTGTCGTTCGCATCAATCCTGGACAGCTAGTTTTGAGGTAAACCGGCGGCTTTTTGGTTTTACCGCGCGGGATATCTTTGCTGTCTTCGGCTCTTTCGCGCATTCCTTGACGCTTTACGGGGTGTTGGAGGCGGCGCATATTGGTGCCGATATCTGCGCTTTGACCGGCATCCGGCCCGACAGGCAGTTGGCAGCACTGGACCAGTTGAAGGCATCAGTGCTTTATCTGACGCCGACGCAACTTGGGCTTCTGTGCGATCGCCGGTCGGGCCATGCGCCCCTTATCGGCGTTCGTCAGATACTTTTTGGTGGCGGGCGCCCGGCACCGGGGCTGCTTGCAAAGGCGGCATCGCTGTTTCCCAATGCGACTGTGACCCAGTTTTATGGTGCATCAGAGACGAGTTTCATGGCGATAAGTGATGGGGCCACCCCCGATGGCGCTGTCGGGCGGGCCTATCCGGGGGTTGAGATTTCAATTCGCAACGCGGGCGGTGATGGCATCGGCGAGATTTGGATCAAAAGCCCCTATCTGTTCCTTGGATATGTGCAGGGCGGAAGCCATGAGGTGAAATGGCAAGATGGATTTTTGACTGTCGGTGAAATGGGCCGGATGGATGCGCAGGGCAATCTGTTCGTGGCGGGACGCAAAAGCCGAATGGTGACAATCGCCGATCAAAACGTGTTTTTGGACGAGATAGAGACGTTTTTGGCATCCCGGATCGAGGCCAGACATATCGTTGTGGTGGCGCGTTTCGATGCGGTGCGTGGCAATCGTTTGGCGGGCATCATCGACGGCGCAGTGGGCGAGTATGACAGCGCAGAGATCTTGCGCGATTGCCGGCAGTCGCTTGGACCGTTGAAAGCGCCGCGGGCGCTTTACTTCACCGATGACATGCCGATGCTTGCGGCCGGAAAACCTGATCTGGTGGCAATCGGGCGGTGGCTGGAGGAACAAGTGTGACTGCATCTTTTATTGTGGCCGCCAGACGTTCGGCTGTTGTTCCCAGGGGCGGGGCATTTGCGCATTTGTCCTATTTTGATCTGGCCGCCCCGGTGATTGAAGCCTGCCTACAGACCTGCGGGCTTGCCCCCGATGATGTTGATGAACTTGTCGCGGGCAATGCGCTGGGTGCGGGCGGAAATCCGGCGCGGCTGATGGCTTTGGCGGCGGGATTGCCCGAACGCGTGGCAGGGCTTTCGATCGACCGGCAATGCTGTAGCGGGCTGGATGCACTGAATCTGGCGGATAGTCTGATCCGATCGGGACGGGCGCAGCTCGTAGTGGCGGGGGGCGCGGAAAGCTATTCGCGGCGTCCTTTGCGGTTGCGGACATTCGCAAACGGCGCGGCACCAGAACCCTACGAGCAGGCAGCATTTACCCCGTGGCCAGACAGCGACCCGGACATGGCAACTTCCGCTAACCAGTTGGCGGAAGATCTGGGCGTCTCGCGCGCTGCACAAGATAGATGGGCCGCGATTAGCCACCAAAAGGCGCTTGCCGCCCGCGATGCGCAAGCCGCCGAGATTGTCGAGATTGCGGGGGTAAGACA
>JBATTI010000513.1:0-1666 GCA_049670445.1 Albidovulum sp.
ACGAGGATGGGTCACACCGGTCCGGGCGCGGCGGGTCGATGATATAGAGCCCCGCGTCATAGGCCCCCAGCATGGTTGTGAAAACATCAGTCGTGCGCGGCCCATCGCCCCAGATGAATGTGTGATAATCCAGCGGATTGGCGATGGTCACGATCGGCCCAAGTATCTCGGCCAGCGCGGCGCGGGTGGCATCTGGCACCGAAGGAAACCCAATACCAAAACCATCCGCCAGATCGGCAACCAACCCGGCCTCGCCCCCGGAACAGGAAAGCGAGCAGATCCGAGCCCCGATCTGCGGCCCATGAACATGGAATATCTTCAAGGTTTCAATCAGTTCCGAAAGCGTGTTGACCTCGGCCACACCCGCTTGGCGCAAAAAGGCCGAAGACGCAGCCCCGCCACCCGCCAATGATGCGGTATGCGAGGCTGCCGCCGTACGCGACAGCTCTGTCTTGCCCGATTTGATGCACACAATGCCCTTGCCCGCCGCGCGTGCAGCCTCGGCGAGGGCCGCAAATGCCGGGGCATCGTCTATTCCCTCAACATACATGCCAATCGCCGTCACACGATCGTCCGCCAGCAAAGCGCCGGCCAGTTCGGCAAGCCCCACCTGTGCCGCATTGCCCAGACAAGCACCATAGGCCACCGGCAAGGCGCGCGCCTGCATGGTCAGATTGATCACGATATTGGAGGATTGGCTAAGCAGGGCGACGCCGCTTTCAACCCGGCGCCCGCCATGTTGGTCCGGCCACAAAAGCGCGCCGTCCAGATAGTTGATCACGCCATAACAATTGGGCCCAAGGATCGGCATGTCACCCGCCGCTGCAACCAATTGATCTTGCAACTCAGACGCGCCCGCTTCGGTCCAGCCACTGGCGAAACAAATCGCCCCGCCCGCCCCCATATCGGCCAATTCCTGAACCACCCCCACGGTCGCATGGCGGTTCACCCCGATGAAGCTCGCATCTGGCGCGGCTGGAAGTGCGGCAAGTGACGGATAGGCCCGCAACCCCCCAATTTCCGTCTTATGCGGATGGACAGGCCAAACGGGCCCGTCAAAGCCCATCTTCTGGCACTGCGCAATGACATTTTCAGCCCAGACAGATCCCATGACCGCAATAGATCGCGGTCGCAAAAGCCGAGATAAATCGCGGCTCATCTCAGGCCCCCGGTCTTGCCATATATGCCGGGGGCGCTGCCCCCGGACCCCCGAGGTATTTGCAAACAGAAGAATAAAGGATCAGCCCCCCGCTCCGCATAGAGGCGCAGGGGGCCTTCTCCTGTTACGGTCATCGGCGCCTCCGCCTGTACCGTATGCTCACATTGCCGCGTCATGGTTAACCAACTGTTACTTCTTCTGTTTAAAAATACCTCCGCCGGAGGCGTGGAAAGTTCATGCGCCATGGGGCCGCAAAAGCTCACGACTGATGATGTGGCGCTGGATTTCGGACGTGCCTTCCCAGATACGTTCGACCCGCGCATCACGCCAGATGCGCTCCAGCGGCAACTCATCCATCAATCCCATGCCACCGTGGATCTGAATGGCCTCATCGGCGATCATTGCCAGCACTTCGGTGGCTTTCAGCTTGGCCATTGACATATCAGCCTCTGTCACGCTGCCCTGATCAAACTTCCAGCCCGCCTCACGGGTCAGAAGTTCCGCCGC
>JBATTI010000514.1:0-11128 GCA_049670445.1 Albidovulum sp.
ATTCTTCCTTGATCCGGGCTTCCCACGGGCCCGAACGACCCCATGTTTGCGTCGCTTCTTCGGAGGTGTCATCGCCGGGCTGCGCGAACCAGTTGGCGCGTTCCCAGCCGTTATAGGCACCAAACTGGCCGCCCAGCGCCTTGACCTTTTCATGGACCGACGACAGACGACGATCCGCGCCCGCAGGCCAGCGATGCCAGGGGAAATGCATGGCATATTCATGGCCATAGATTTCCATGCCCTTGGCCACGCAATAGTCAGGATCGGTATAGTCGGTATAGCGGCGCGGATCGCATGACCACATATCCCATTCGGTGGTGCCTTCGGTGATCCATTCGGCCAGAACCTTACCGGCCCCGCCACCCTGCGCGATGCCGAAGGTAAAGACGCAAGCCTCAAACGCATTGGGCACGCCCGGCATCGGGCCGATCAGCGGGTTGCCATCCGGGGCATAGGGGATCGGGCCGTTGATGACCTTGGAAATCCCCGCCGTGCCCAGCAAAGGCACCCGCGCCATCGCATCTTCGATATACCATTCCAGACGGTCCAGATCATCGGGGTAAAGCTGAAAGCTGAAATCTTCGGGGAAGGGGTCATCCGGGGTCACCCAATGCGCCTTGCAGTTACGCTCATAAGGGCCAAGGTTGAAGCCGGTCTTTTCTTGCCGCAGGTAGTAAGAACTATCGACATCGCGCAACAGCGGCAGCTTATGGCCGACTTCCTTGCTCCAGGCTTCGATCTCGGCAATCGGCTCGGACAGCAGATACTGATGGCTCATCACCATCATCGGCACGGTGCGCCCGCCGTAGGGCTTGAACCATTCTCCGACCTTCTGGGCATAATAGCCCGCGGCATTGACCACATATTCGCAAGTGATATCGCCCTTTTCGGTATGGACGATCCATTCGTTATTCTTGCGGCTGACACCGGTCGCCGGGGTGAAACGCAAGATCGTGGCACCCATATCGCGCGCGCCCTTGGCCAGCGCCTGGGTCAGCTGCGCGGGGTCGATATCACCATCATTGGGATCGTAAAGCGCGCCTTTCAGATCATGGGTTTCAAGGAAGGGATATTTCGCATTGATCTCATCCGCCGCCAGAATTTCAAGATCCATGCCCTGATAAAGCCCCATGCCCTTGGCACGCTCAAATTCCTGCATCCGTTCTTTGGAATGGGCCAGACGAACCGATCCGGTGACATGGTAGTTCATCGGGTAGTCAACCGCCGCCCCCAGACCGCGGTAAAGCTCGGTCGAATAGCGCTGCATGTTCATCACCGACCAAGAGGTAGAGAAGGTCGGCACATTGCCTGCCGCATGCCAGGTAGAGCCTGCCGTAAGCTCATTCTTCTCCAACAAAACGCAATCGCTCCACCCGGCCTTGGCCAGATGATAAAGAGATGAGACCCCAACAGCCCCGCCGCCAATAATAACCACACGCGCTGTTGTAGGAAAATCGCTCATGTCTTCTCTCCGCTAGACCCTCGCGCGATTATCTATATTTTGCTACGCTCTTTCAATTCGTCATAGGCATGATTATTGATCGGATTTAGCGATTAGGGGCGCCCGATGCAGATCGAACTTATCGAAACATTTCTGGATCTGTGCGAAAGCCGCAGTTTCAACAAGACCGCAGAGCGTATCGGTGTGACGCAATCCACCATTTCGGGGCGGGTGAAGTCGTTGGAGGCCACATTGGGCCACCGGCTTTTCATCCGGTCGCGGGCGGGCACGCAGCTTACCACAGAGGGGCTTCGGTTTGCGCCCCATGCGCGCAGCTTGCTGCACGGCTGGACCGAAGCGCGTCATGCAATCGGGGGGTCCGGCTCGGGTGCCGTCAGGATGCGGATCGGGATTCAGCATGATCTGGTTGGCATCCATTTCAGCAAGCTAATCCGGGATTTCCGGACAGCCCTTCCCGACACGTCCTTCTTCTTCGAAGCGGATTATTCGTCGCAAATGAGCTCTGACCTGACGACCGGCATTGAAGATTTCGCGATCCTCTTTTCCCCCCGGTTTCATCCCGATCTTCATTTCGAGACATTGGGAGAGATCACCTACCGCATGGTTTCAACCGAAACCGATCACCTTGCCCGCGTGAATCGCGATACCTACATCATGCCGCATTTCTCTGATGCAATTCCCCATGTCCATACCTCACTTCTGCCCCAGCTTGCCGAGACCAGCCTGTCAATCGGCCAGAATGCGGCCATGGTCGCCCTTCTTACGTCTTTGGGCGGAAGCGCTTATGTGTTGGAACAATCGGCCGAGGAATTGACGCAATCGGGCGTTTGCCAGCTTGTTGCCGATGCCCCGCCAATTCCGCAATCGGTTTTCGCGGGCATTCATATCCGCAACCGGCACCGTTCCATGCATCGCCGTCTTTCGCAGATCTTGCGCAGCCATTTTGGCGGCACGCCGCTTGATCGCCCGCACCGGCCCCGACGGACAAGCTGAGCGGTTGGATTTTGCCGTTGAGATAGCGCAAACCCCCTTGCCAACGGCGCTCTGGCCAAGCAGAGCTTAGGGATGAACGAATTTGTCAAAAACGCCCGTGCCGCCACACTTGCCTTGCGTGATCTGTTTGATCCGACGCCGATGCAGCTGAACGATCATCTTTCAAGCCGGTACGGTGCCGATATCTACCTCAAGCGCGAAGATCTGACCCCGGTGCGCAGCTATAAGCTGCGCGGCGCTTTCACCGCGATGGGCAAGGCGATTGCCGGGGGGGCTTCGACATTCGTCTGCGCCAGTGCCGGCAATCACGCCCAGGGTGTTGCCTATGCGTGCAGGCATTTCGGGGTCAAAGGCACGATCTTCATGCCGGTCACCACGCCCCAGCAAAAGATTGACAAGACAAGGATTTTTGGCGGTGACAGCGTCGAAATCCGTCTGATTGGCGATTATTTCGACCGCACTTTGGCCGCCGCCCAAGCCTTTTGCACCGAGGCGGGCGCGCATTTCCTGTCGCCCTTCGATGACAGCGATGTGATTTTGGGTCAGGCCAGTGTCGCGGTCGAGGTTTTGGATCAACTCGGGTCCGCCCCCGATCTTGTCATCTTGCCGGTCGGCGGGGGCGGGCTTGCCTCGGGGGTCACCCGCTATTTTGCCAAATGCGCCCCTGCTTGCGGTTTTCGCTATGTCGAACCCTCGGGTGGTGCCAGCCTGACGGCCGCATTGTCGGCGGGCGCACCGGTGACGCTTAAAGGCGTGAACAATTTTGTCGATGGTGCCGCCGTGGCGCGGATTGGCGCTTTGCCTTTCGCGCAGCTCAAGACCGTAAACCCCGATCACGTGCTCTTGGCCCCCGAAGACCGTATCTGCATCACCATGCTGGAGATGTTGAATGTCGAAGGCATCGTGCTTGAACCTGCTGGTGCGATGTCGGTCGATGTTTTGCCCAGCCTTGGCGATTTGTTGCGCGGCAAGACCGTGGTTTGCGTGACATCGGGCGGCAATTTTGACTTTGAGCGTCTGCCCGAGGTCAAGGAACGCGCCCAGCGCTATGCGGGGTTGAAGAAATATTTCATCTTGCGGATGCCGCAGCGCCCCGGCGCTTTGCGCGAATTTCTGGCCATGCTTGGCCCTGACGATGACATTGCGCGGTTTGAATATCTCAAGAAATCCGCACGCAATTTCGGCTCGGTCCTGATCGGGATAGAGACCACAAGTGCCGCTAATTTCGCGGCGCTGACCGATCAGCTGGACGCGGCGGGCTTTTCTTTCCGCGATATCACCGGGGATGAGGCGCTGTCGGAATTCCTGATCTGATCGGCCGAGGCGCCTGCATTTGCCCCAAGCGCCTTAGGCCGCGCTTGGCGTGCGACCTCGGGCGATCTTGTCCAGACCGGCCAGAAACACGGCCTTTGAGGCACCATAGCTTTCAATCACCGCGCCAATATCAACGCCCGCGCCATCGCCTTTTGCCGCGCGGCGCTCGCCATCTTGGCACAGCGCGCCGAAATGGGTGAAACCAAGGTTCCACGCGCTGCCTTTGAGGAAATGCAAATCCTGCTCATACGTCGCGGGGGTGGGTGCAGACCCCAAACGCATCACCACATCTTCGACCTCATCCAGAAACAATTCGACCACTTCGGCAAAGCCGTCGTCACCGATTTCCTGGCGCAGTTCCCCTGCGCGTGTCCAATCAATCATCTTTTCCACCACCATAGATCCCTACCTGAATGCAGGTTAGCCGCCGAAACTTGCCCAAATGTTAAATGCCAGGTGCGGCAGATGATCAAAACCGCGTTCAATTCGTCTTAACTCCGTTCGGATTAGGGTGGCGGCGTAACAGATGTGATTGAATCGGGGCCGGAATTGTTGGCACGTCAACTGAACACCTCCGACGGGGCGAAGCCGCATGTCGCCAGCGCCCTTGATCTGATCATGGTCGTCGATGACAGCCGGGTGCAGCGCAAGATCCTCGGCTCGCAATTGACCCGTGCGGGTTACAAGGTGATTGAGGCCGGCTCTGCCGAAGAGGCATTGACGCTTTTGGAAACCTACGATCCGGAACTGATCATTTCGGATTGGATGATGACCGGCATGACCGGGCTTGATCTTTGCGCACAACTGCGCGCTCAGGGCCGCGATTGCTACACCTATTTCATCTTGCTGACATCCAAGACCGAATCAGCCGAAATTGCGCATGGCCTTGATGTTGGTGCGGATGATTTCTTGACCAAGCCAGTCAATGGCGACGAATTGCGCGCCCGCATCGCGGCGGGCGAACGCATCTTGCGGATGCAACGCGAACTGACCGAAAAGAACCGACTGTTGTCATCGACCTTGGGCGAATTGCAGGGCCTGTACGATTCGATTGACCGCGACTTGCTTGAGGCGCGCAAACTTCAGCAAAGTCTGGTCCGCGAACGCCAGCGCAATTTCGGCAATGCCGAGGTCAATCTGCTGTTGCGTCCCTCGGGCCATGTTGGCGGCGATCTGGTCGGCTTCTTCCCGATCACCGCGCGCCGCGTCGGCTTTTTTGCCATCGATGTGTCCGGCCACGGCATCACCTCTGCACTGATGACCGCGCGTCTGGCAGGCTATCTTTCAGGCAATTCGCCTGAACAAAACATGGCGCTGGTCCTGACCGAATTCGGCATTTACGATGCGCGCCCCCCCGAGGAGCTTGCCGAAGCGCTCAACACCGTCGTGCTCAAGGAAATGCAGACCGAAAACTACTTCACTTTGGCCTATGCCGATGTCGATCTTATTTCGGGCAAGGTGGTTATGGTGCAAGCGGGCCATCCGCACCCCGCCGTTATCCGCGCCGATGGAAATGTTGAATATCTGGGCGAAGGCGGCATGCCGATCGGGCTGATTGAGGGGGCCACCTACGCGCCTATTGAAACCCGGCTAAACCCCGGCGACCGGCTGTTCTTGATGTCAGACGGCATTACCGAGGCTACGAACCAAGACGGGGCGCAGCTTGAGGAAAGCGGGCTGACCAAGATCATCACCCAATGTGGCGATCTGCGCGGTGCCGCATTTCTTGAGGCGCTTCATTGGCATCTGAGCATCTATAGCAACGACGAATTCGAAGATGACGTTTCGGGCGTTTACTTCGAATTCCACGGCGCCAAGGAAAATGCCGATTGAACTGCCCCGCGTTCGCGCACCGGCGTGGTTATTTGGCGCCCGCCACGTGCAAATCGACCATGCGCTGCACCATCGGGGCGAAATGCCAGTAATCGGGCGTCTGCATATCGGCGCGCTTGCCCGCATCGTCCAGATAACGCACCGCAACAATCTGCGCGAGGTTTGGGTTTTTCTCAAACTCTGCCGCCTCTTCGGCATTCATGGGGCCGCCTTGCAGGTTCAGCGAATGGATCGACGCCTCGGACAGGCGTTTGAAATATTCCGGGCGCGTCGCGCAAAGATAGCGTTTGGCGGCGACGTGGTAGCGGACGCAATCGGTGACGACGCTTGGCAAAAACCGCTCCAACACCTCGGCCCCGGCCTCTTCGTGAAACCGGTCCTCGGTGTCATCCATTGAAAAGGTGCCAAATTCGCTGGTGAAATGGCCGATATCGTGCAGCAGGGCCGCCACGATAATCTCTTCTGGCTGGTGGTTTTCTTCGGCGATCGTCGCACCTTGCAGCATATGTTCGCCCATGCTGACCGGCTCGCCCAGATATTCCTCGCCGCCGCGCCGCTCAAATATCGACCCAAGGAAGGCCACGATGTTATCGGGTGTCAGATCATCAATATCGGGCTTCATTCTGCGGCCTCCAAAGTGTTGCTGCGCGCCATCGCGTCATAGGTCGAATAAAGCCCATCCTTATCGGCATAACATCCTTGCAGCCAGCGCGTACCCGCGCCGGAATATCCCTTGCGGGCATGCAAGACACGGGTGTTGTCGACGATGAAACTTTCGCCGGGGTTCAGCCTGAAGGTCACCTCCTGCGCTTCATCGTCAATGATTTCACCAAGGCGCCGGTAGGCCGCGTAAAAGGTGGCCATTTTATCAAAAGGAACATCCGTGACCGCCGCGAATGAGCGGTTGTTGAAGCGCAGGCCGATCAGCTCCCCGTCAGGGGCAAGTTCTATCATCGGGCGGCGCGAGGTCAGGCACACGCCTTTCTCGCCCGCATATTCGAACCGGGCGCAGTGGCTGGCAAGGATGTCGAAATATTCGGCATTTTCATCGCGAAGGCGCAAGGCGGCGGCGAAGCCGTCAACCACCATATTCTCCCCCCCGGCGGCCGAGCTTTCAAGGCAGTAAAGCACCTGAACGGTTGGCACCGGGTCGCGGTATGGGTTGTCGGTATGGGCCTGAAGCCCCAGCCCGGTATAGGCAAGGTTCGTTGGGTTCACCTCGGTACGAACCTCAAAGTGCCGCCCATAGTTGGTTTCGCGCACATAGCCGAAAAGATCGACGATCCGGAACAGGGCGCCACTTTCAACCGGCCCGTTCACGACCTTGCCAAAGCCGTACCGGGTCACAAGGCCCAGCCAATCGTGCAGCGCCGCACCGCCTTGGGACAGATGTTCAAAATCGCCCACGGGAACATTCGCCATCAGCGTTGCATCCCATGTCTCAACCCCGGTACGGGTCCAGCCGCGGGGGCGCTTGTCGTCGCGGTCATAGGCGTGGGCCTCAAGCCAGCCAAGATCATAGGTCACGGTCTTGCCTTCGGGGTCAAAGCTGACCTCCAGCCTGCCCGCCTTCAGCCCTGCGCCACTTATGCGCGTTTGGCGCGGGATATCGCGCAGCGCGATCAGGCGTTGGCCATTGCCGGGCGCGCGGGTTTCGGGGTCACCCGCATTGTCGCGCAGCCAGATCGCGTGGAACCGGCGGGTGGCGATGGGGGTTTCAAGCGTCAAGACCTGTCCCGAAGGATCTAAGGTGACTGTTGTCATGGCATATCCTTCAAAACCGGTTTCCTGGTGACACAATCCGCAATTTCATCCATAAATTCAAATTAGCAATTATCGCCCTGAGCATCGGAACTTCTAATGCCATCCCGCCGCTTCCAAATGCCCCCGCTTGAGTGGATCCGCGCCTTTGAGGCCGCTGCGCGTTGCGGCAGTTTCACTGCGGCCGCCGCTGAAACCGGGCTGACCCAATCAGCGATCAGCCAGCGGATAGGCCATCTGGAAAAGCGGTTGGGCACGGTGCTTTTTCACCGCCGGGCGCGGTCCATATCCCTGACGGTCGAGGGCGAGGCATGGTTGCCGCATGTACGCGCCGCCCTCGACAGTCTGCGCGACAGTTCCGAGGCGCTGTTTGGCGCCGGTCCGGGGCAGCTGACCATTTCGGCAAGTCAGTCGGTGATCGAGCTTTGGTTGCTTCCCCGCCTCGCCCGCCTGCGCGCGCGTATGAATCGCCGGATATCAGTTCAAACCATGGTGCTTGGCAGCCATGACGCCGCCGTGGATGATGTTATCCGCATACGCTACGGGTCCGGCGACTGGCCGCATCTTTACAAGCTGCAGCTTTATCCTGAACAGCTTGTGCCCGTGGCCTCCCCCGGGCTTGCCAGAAGCGGCGGGGATTGGACGGAATGGTCGCGCATTGCGTGTTCGGGGCCACGGCCGGGCTGGAATGACTGGGCTGCACATTTTGGCGTTGCGACAACGCCGGTGCCGGATTTGCGGTTTGACACGTTCTTGTCGGCCTTGGGGGCGGCACGGGCGGGGATGGGCGTTTTGCTTGGCTCTTTGTCGCTATGCGCGGCGGATCTTGCCGCCGGGCGGCTGGTGCGGCTTGGCGACGATATCTTGCCGCATCATGAAAGCTATTGGGTGATCGCGGGCCACGAAGCCGTTACCCGCGCCGGGTGGGAGGAGTTTTCAACCGTCATCCGCGCCGGTTAGGGGTGATAGGATGCGGCTTCACGCCCCGACAGGGTGAAATCTTCGGTGTGAACGATCACGCCGTCATCCCCCAAAAGCAGCAAGCCATAAGCACCGGGTTCGTCGATTGACAGATGTTCATCGTCATTTTCCAAAGCCATCGGCATCTGGTGGCAGGGGCTTTTGAAAATGGCGGTTGGGATACCTGCCGTCGCGCCCGAAATTGTGCGGTGCACATGGCCCGCGATGATCTGGCAGACGTTGCCATGATTGCGCAAGCGCTGCGCCACTTCGGCCCGGTTGCGCAGCCCGATCCGGTCCATCGCCGCAAAGCCGGTGGTGATCGGCGGGTGATGGGTGAAGATGATCACCCGTCTGTCCCCCGCCTCTGCAATCGCGCGGTCCATCCAGTCAAGCCGCTGCGGGCAAAGAAGGCCGCTGTGTTCAACCTCGGCCTCTTCATCCAGCGTATCAAGCATGATCAAACGGTAGGTGCCGGTATCAATCGTGCTTTGCACAAAACCGGCGTCGGTCACCGGCACCTCGGGGAAGGCCGCACGAAATGGTGCGCGGCGGTCGTGGTTGCCGATCATCAGGCTAACGGGCATTGGGCAATCGGCCAGAACCGCGCGCAGGCGTGCAAATTCGGCGGCCTCGCCATGATGGGTCAGATCGCCGGTGATGATGATACGCCCGGCATCGGGGTGATTGGCAAGCGCTTTGGCAAGCCCCATCTGAAACCGCGCCACCGGGTCCAACCCGATGATCGTGCCGCCATCGGCCAGAAAATGGATATCCGTAAACACCAGAAGCTTTTGCATTCGACGCCTTGTTGATTTGAACCGGGCCTTGCCGCTAGGCTATCGCGAAGGCCAGCTTCAGGAAATGCCTATCGGCGTCATTTTCGATGACCTCTATCGCTTCTCGCGCAGGCATCCAGACGGCGGTATGATCCGCTTCGCGGGGCGGCTCCAGGCGGCGGCAGGGCCGCGCCAGATAAACCGCGCCGATCTTTTCGGCCCATTTGTCATATTCCGGCATATAGGCAAACCGCCGAAACGTCCCGATGCGGCGCGGGGCGGCAATGGACCATCCGGTTTCCTCAAACACCTCGCGGTGCAAGGCACGCAGCGGCGATTCGCCCGGATCAATGCCGCCACCGGGCAATTGAAACTCAAAATGCGGCGCGTCTTGATAGGTCAGCAGCACCTCATCGCCCAGCTTCAGCACCGCATAGGCCCCCGGCCGGGGGCGATAGCGCTGGCCCGTCACAATTCTTTCGCCAAACCGTCTGATCACCCGAATACTCCTGCGCGCTTGGTTGCTGTTACCGTGCCAAGACGATATGCCAAGGACCGCTAAGCAAGGAAACCCCATGACGACAACGCCGCAAATTGCCTGGGACGATACCGTCTTGCCGTTTCAGCTTGATCAGTCCGATATCCGCGGTCGGGTGGCAAGGCTTGACGGAACCCTGAACCGCATCTTGTCACAACACAGCTACCCGCCAGAGGTCGAGGCTTTGGTGGCCGAAGCCGTGCTTTTGACGGCGATGATCGGCCAGATGCTGAAGCTGCGCTGGAAGCTGTCGTTGCAAATTCGCGGCAACGGGCCGGTGCGGATCATTGCGACGGATTACTATGCGCCCAGCGATGATGGCACGCCCGCGCAGATCCGCGGATGGGCCTCTTATGACGCAAAAACCGTCACCCCGGGCCAGCCCGCCTTTGACCAGATGGGCAAAGGCTATTTCGCGATATTGCTTGATCAGGGCGACGGCACCGCGCCCTATCAGGGGATCACGCCTTTGACGGGCGGGTCGCTTTCGGCCTGCGCCGAGGCTTATTTTGCCCAGTCCGAACAGGTGCCCACGCGGTTTGCGCTGGCGCTTGGCCGTTCACGCCTGGCCGGGGATGATGAACGCTGGCGCGCCGGTGGCGTGATGTTGCAGCATATGCCCAAAGCCTCGCCGCTGATGTCGGGTGATGGTGGCAGCGGCGAAGGTGGGTTGCTGGCTGCGACCGATATTCTTGATGGCGACGAGGGCGAAAACTGGACCCGCGCCAATGCCTTGTTGGACACCGTAGAAGAGCTGGAGCTGATCGGGCCAACGCTGCAACCGATAGAGCTTCTGGTAAGGCTGTTCCACGAAGAGGCCCCACGGGTGTTTGACACCCAGCCGGTGCAGTTCGGTTGTTCTTGTTCGCCCGACAAGGTGCGTCAAAGCCTGTCGATCTATTCGGCCAAGGACATTGCCACAATGACCACCGAAGAAGGCACCGTGACCGCCGATTGCCAGTTTTGCGGGGCGCATTACGTATTCGCCCCCGAAACCCTTGGGTTTGAGGCACAAGGCGACGCCGATGCATGATCCGTTAAGCGCGGTGCACAAGGCGCTGCGCCAGACGGGGCGCCAGACGGGGCGCCCCACGTCGGATTATGATCTCAACCCCGGCAGCCCCCGGCCTGCGACGCAAAACCTGCGCCCGGCCGGGGTGCTGGTGGGGTTTCAGTTGTGCCCCGAAGGGGTGTGTGTGGTTTTGACCAAACGCGCCTCGCATCTTAAGCACCATCCCGGCCAGATCGCCTTTCCCGGCGGCAAGGTCGATGCGGGCGACAAAGATACGGTCGCCGCGGCCTTGCGCGAGGCCGATGAAGAGATTGGCCTGAAGGGACGCGATGTTACGGTTTTGGGCACGACAGAGCCGCATGAAACCGTCACCGGCTTTCTTGTCACCCCGGTTTTGGCGCAGGTGGCGGCTGAATTTCGCCCCATGCGCCAGGAAGACGAGGTTGAAGAGGTGTTCTTGGTGCCGCTTGCCCATC
>JBATTI010000515.1:0-5536 GCA_049670445.1 Albidovulum sp.
GAACAAAGGCTTCTGACATGAGTGCACCGCTTCCCCCCAGAACCCCCGGCGCGATGGTCAATGGTTTTGACCCCGCCGATATTGGCGCCCTGCCGGCCAAAAGCGCCGAACTTGTCGCGCGTCGCGCAAGCCTGCTGGGCCCGGCCTACCGGCTTTTTTACAAAACGCCGGTTCAGGTCAGCCGGGGCGAGGGGGTTTTGCTTTATGACGACGCCGGGCGCGAATATCTTGATTGCTATAACAACGTGGTTTCGGTCGGCCATTCCAACCCCCGCGTCACGGCCGCGATCAAGGCCCAGCTTGACCGGCTTTGCACCCATACCCGCTATATCCAGGAGGAAATCCTCGATTTCGCCGAAGATCTTTTATCGACATTCGAGCCCGAGCTTGAACATGCAATGTTCACCTGCACCGGGTCAGAGGCCAATGACCTTGCCTTGCGTATCGCCATGCATCAGACCGGCAAACAAGGCATTGTCATCACCTCCGAAGCCTATCACGGCAATTCCTTTCTGACCGCGGGTATCTCGCCCTCGATGGGGGCGCGTTCGCCGCTGGGGCCTTGGGTGCGGCGCGTGCCCGCGCCCGACCCCTACCGGGTCGAGACCAGGGATATGGCCGCTTTCATGGCCCGAAAGGTTGAAGAACAGATTGCCGATCTGGAACGGCACGGTCAGGGCATTGCCGCCTTCATCGCCGATTCGCTGTTTTCCTCGGATGGGGTGATCAGCGATCCGGCGCCGGTATTGGCGGCTGTGGCCGAGGTGGTGCGCAAGGCCGGCGGCGTGATGATTGCGGATGAGGTGCAATCAGGCTTTGGCCGCTCGGGCAGCCATTTGTGGGGCTATCAGCGCCACGGTTTCGTGCCCGACATCGTGACCTTGGGCAAGCCGATGGGCAATGGCTATCCGGTGGCAGGCCTGGTGGCGCGCGCCGATGTGCTTGCGCGTTTCGGGGCCGATATGCGCTATTTCAACACCTTTGGCGGCAATACCGTGGCCATCGCGGCAGCCCAAGCCACCTTGAATGTGATCCGCGACGAAGGGCTTGTTGCCAATTCCGGCAAGGTTGGCGCCTATCTTAAGCAAGGCCTTGAAACACTTGAACAAAAACACGCCAATATCGGCACCCTGCGCGGCACCGGGCTTTATTGCGGGGTAGAGTTGGTTGAAGACCGCGCCACGAAAACCCCAAGTGCGGCCAAGGCCCTTGGCGTCGTCAACACGCTGCGCGAAAACCGGATCTTGATTTCGGCCACCGGCCCGCATGCCAATATCCTCAAGATCCGTCCGCCCCTGGTGTTCCAAAAGGCGCATGTAGACCGGCTCATCGAGGGGCTGGATCAGGCTTTGGGCACCGCCTGCCGCTGATCACGCAGCCCAAAAACCCTTGGCGCTTTGCGGCGCCAAGGGGAATTGATGCTTACTTTTTGTTGTCATCCGCATCGCTGTCGCCTTCATCTTCGTCTTCCGGCAGATTGAAGAAGCTGTCGGCGTCCGAGAAATCCTTGGCGGATTTGTCTTCTTCCGGCTCATGCGGCGTCAGCGTAAAGTTTTCCAGCCCGGCGATCGAGGAAGGTATCTTGGCCTCGGGCGACATGCCAAGCGATTGTTCGGTTGACACAAGCTTGCGGCGCTCGTCATCAGACATCAGCCCACCTTCGGCCGCGCGCTTTTTCGCAGCCTTCTGGACCGCCGCGTCAAGCTCGGTCTGGCGGCAAAGGCCAAGGGCTACCGGATCGATCGGGGTGATATTGTTAATGTTCCAATGGGTCCGCTCGCGGATGGCGGCGATGGTTGGCTTGGTCGTGCCCACCAGCTTGCCGATCTGCGCATCTGCCAGTTCGGGGTGGAATTTCACCAGCCACAAGATCGCAGCCGGGCGGTCCTGACGCTTGGACAGCGGCGTATAGCGCGGCCCACGGCGTTTTTCTTCGCCCACGGCAGAGGCGTTGAATTTCAGCTTCAGCTTATAAAGCGGGCTGTCTTGGCCCTTTTCGATCTCGGCGGCGTCAAGCTGGTTATTGGCGATCGGGTCGAAACCCTTCACGCCCTGGGCCACGTCTCCATCGGCGATGCCTTGCACTTCCAATTCATGCATGCCGCAAAAATCGGCAATCTGCTTGAAGCTTAGCGTGGTATTGTCAACAAGCCAGACGGCGGTCGCCTTGGCCATCAATGGTTTTGTCATCGGGTCGCTCCTTCGCGTCGGGCCCCGGTCGGGGCTTGGCAATTCTCTCCCGGGCCGGGAAACGGCTGCGGCCACTTCTGGTCCGCCTTTCCTCGTTTTCGGGGAAGTTGGTTCGCTGTATAGTCGCGCCAATCATTCAAGGAAAGAGAAAATGCGTATATTGGTGCTGTGGTTATTTCTGGCGCTGCCGGCTTATGGCAAGGGCGAAAGGGCGGGCGCGTTTGACTATTACGTCCTGTCGCTGGGCTGGTCGTCAACCTGGTGCGTGCTGACCGGCGACGCGCGGCGCGATGATCAATGCGATCCGCGCCATGATTACACCTTCACCCTGCACGGGCTTTGGCCGCAAAATGAACGCGGCTGGCCAAGTTACTGCCGCACCACCATGCGCGACCCGTCGCGCCGCGAAACGGCGGCAATGACCGATGTCATGGGGTCTGGCGGGCTTGCATGGTACCAATGGAAAAAACACGGCCGCTGCGCTGGGATTTCTGCGGATGAATACTTCGCGGCATCGCGGCAAGCCTATGAAAATGTTACCATACCACCAGTATTTTCGAAAATTCAGAAAGATTTGAAAATTGATGCAAGGGTCATCGAAGATGCTTTTCTGGAAGCCAATCCCGCCATGTCAGCGGATATGATCACCATCACCTGCGATCAAGGCATGATCCAGGAAGCGCGCATCTGCCTGACCAAAGATCTGCAATTGCGCCGCTGCGGCAAAGACACCCTCCGCGACTGCAAGATGACCAATGCCCTGTTGCCCGCGGTCAGATAGGCGCGCGGCAAGCCGCTTGACGGCAGATTTGTGATTCATAGGCCGCCATCAGCGGATTTTCAGCACGATTTTGCCGATATGCCCGGCGCTTTCGATGCGCCGATGGGCCTCGGCGGCCTCGGCCAGCGGATATTCGGCATCCATCACCGGGGCCACCCGGCCCGCCTCCAGCAAGGGCCATATCTTTGCGCGCAGATCATCGGCAATCCGCGCCTTGGCCAGATCGCTTTGCGGGCGCAGGGTTGACCCGGTGATGGTCAGCCGCCGCATCATCACTTGCGCGAAGTTCAGCTCTACCTTCGGGCCTTGCAGGAAGGCAATCTGCACCAGCCGCCCATCATCGGCCAACGCCTTGATGTTACGGGGCAAATATTCGCCGCCGACCATGTCCAGAATAAGATCGGCCCCGCCTTCAGCCCGCATCACCTCGACGAAATCGGCATCGCGGTAATTCACCGCGACCTCGGCGCCAAGCTTGTGGCAGACGGCGCATTTTTCATCCGAACCGGCGGTGGTAAAGACCCGCGCCCCAAAGGCCTGCGCCAGTTGAATTGCGGTTGTGCCGATGCCCGAGGTGCCGCCATGCACCAAAAACCGCTCTCCCGCTTTCAGCCCGCCGCGCATGAACACATTGGTCCAGACCGTAAAAAAGGTTTCGGGCAGGCAGGCCGCTTCGCGCAGATTCATGCCTTTGGGAACCGGCAAAGCATGGGCGGCAGGTGTGATCACAAATTCGGCATAGCCGCCACCCGGCAACAAGGCGCAAACCGCGTCGCCAACCTGCCAATCGCTGACACCGGGGCCAATCGCGGCCACTCGCCCCGCCGCCTCCAGCCCTGGCAAGGGCGAGGCAGAGGGCGGCGGCGCATAGGCACCGGCGCGCTGCAAGGCATCGGGGCGGTTCACGCCCGCATAGGCCACCTCGATCAGGATCTCTCCCGCGCCGGGGCTGGGCACCGGGCGGTCACATAGCGCCAAAACCTCCGGCCCGCCGGGTTTGGTGATTTCAACGGCGCGCATGGTTTTGGGCAGGGTCATTCGATGCTTCCTTGTTCAATAGGTCTTGCCGGAGGTTTTGCCGGGCAGATCATCCGGCACCGGCGCCGGCGCCCTGATCCGCCCCAAAAGGCCAAGTGGCCCCGCCAGAACCTTGGCCAGCGGCGAGGCGCGCAGATCGGCTTTGGTCTTTTCGAACCGCATCACCTCTTCAATCCGCCGGTCCAGAAATTCCCAGCTTGCCTCATGGTCTTCGCTGCTGTCGCCCAACCAATAAAGCACGGTTGCGGAATAGACCGCCGACAGGCTGGCGCGTTTCGAATACCAGTTGATGTCTTGCGAATTGTCCCCCAGGGCGCGCCAGATCGCATCGGCCGTGCCCCAGATAAGCCCCGCCCCGGTGGCCAGATTTTGCGGCAAGGCGAAAAGCGCCGCACCACGGCGCACGGCTTCACGCTCTGCCACCTCCAGCCGCAGGCGCACCGCCAGCGCCACCCGATCACGAAACCGAAGCGCGCCCGGATCTTGCGCCGAAAGGGCGTCGACCATCAGCGCATCGCCGCGCTTGTGATAGGCCACCGCCATGTCCAATGCACCGCGCGGAAACAGCGCCTTCGCCAGACCGGGGTCAACGCCGGTATCGGCGACCGACGCGGCAAATGTGGCCACGCTCCAGCCGTCAAAGGCCACATGTTCCAGTGCTGCATCCAAAAGCCGTGCGCGCAAGCCCGCCATATCCGTTGAGTTCTTTTCCATAGCACTTTCATACCCCGCCCTGGTGATGGACAAAAGCCCCCGGCTTTGCTATGGGGGCGGTTCCTGCAATTTCATGCAACTCTAACTAGGAAGGTGGTGACACCACATGCAGGTCAGCGTTCGCGACAATAATGTCGAACAGGCTCTTCGTGCACTGAAGAAAAAACTTCAGCGCGAGGGTGTGTTTCGTGAAATGAAGCTTAAGCAACATTTTGAGAAACCGTCCGTGAAGAAAGCCCGCGAGCAAGCCGAAGCCGTTCGGCGTGCCCGTAAATTGGCACGCAAGAAGGCCCAGCGCGAAGGTGCCCTTTAAGGGTCATTCGCACCGGATCTTGCCCGGAACGCGCGAAGGGTAACCTTCGCACACGATCAACCCCTGGGGCCCCGCCACAGGGGTTTTTCTTTGCCTTGCATAGGCTTATGGGCAAAATGCCGCCGACCGGCAAATCCTCCACTTTCCCCCGATTGCAGCGCCAGACTATGGTGCCGGTCAAAGCTGCCGCCCGGAAAGGACCATCATGCCCGCCATATATCGCCGCGCCGCCCTTGGCCTGATGATCGCAGCCCTTGCCGGATGCGGCACCAAAGCCCCAAGCCCCCGGCCTGCCGCGCGGCCCAAGCCACAGTTTTCGGGCAATACCCCCCAGATGCAACAGCTGATCAAACGCTATGCGCGCGCCTATGACATCCCCGAATCACTGATCCACCGGGTGATCCGGCGTGAAAGCGGTTACCGCCCCGAGGCGCGCAACGGCTCTTATTACGGGTTGATGCAGATCGCGCCGCAAACCGCCGCCACCATGGGGTATCGCG
>JBATTI010000516.1:0-2574 GCA_049670445.1 Albidovulum sp.
CAAGGCTTCGGCATCGGTGTAAAGCGCATCGGCCCGCGCCAGCCGCACCAACAGCGCCGCCAGTGCCAAACGCGCCTCCGGGTCGGGAAGGTTTTGGGGCGAGGGCGCAAGAAGCGAGGTAAGGAGGCGGGCAAACATAAGAGGTCTATAGCAACGCGGGGCCCCTTGGGAAAGGGGGATGCGGCTTGAAACTGGTCGCCGTGGGGCATAGATATCGGCAAGGCCAGAGCTGTGCCTGCAACCCGGAAGACCAGATGGAAATATTTACGGCGGCGGGCTTTACAGCATTGCTTCAGGTGATCACGATAGATCTGGTGCTAGCCGGGGATAATGCCATTGTGATCGGTCTTGCGGCGGCCGGTTTGCCGCGCGAACAGCGCATCCGGGCGATCTGTATCGGCATTCTGGCGGCGACGGTCTTGCGGATCTTTTTCGCGTTGATCACCACCAAATTGCTGGCGATGACCGGGCTTTTGCTGGCGGGCGGGATTTTGCTTTTGTGGGTGTGCTGGAAGATGTGGCGAGAGCTGCGGATCAGCCATGCCGCCAAGATCCATGCGCAAGAAGCCTTGCATAATGAGGATCTGAACGCGGACGGGACAATCGCGGGCGGTGCCCCGCAAAAGACCCTGTCCGCCGCCGCCTGGCAGATCGTTATCGCCGATATTTCGATGTCACTTGATAATGTGCTGGCCGTGGCCGGTGCGGCGCGCGAACACCCCACGGTGCTGGTTATCGGGCTGGTCTTGTCGATTGCGCTGATGGGGCTGGCGGCCTCTTTCATCGCGCGGCTTTTGCACAAGCACGCCTGGATCGCCTATGTGGGTCTTGCGATCATCCTTTATGTGTCGCTGGACATGATCTGGCGGGGTTTGGGGGAAGTGGCGCCGAACGGGCTGGCGATGTTGGGGATGTGAGGGGCGGCCAGGCGCCCTTTTGGGGATTTTTCCGGAAACGCCTCATAAGCCGGGCGCTTGTTCCGGGCGAAGGGGGGAGCCATCCCGCCTGCAGCCGAACGGGGCGCTCGCTTTTTGAGCCGGACCTTGGGTCTTCGCGCCGCAGAGATCGACCGCTTTGAGCCCTTTTAGACCGATGCGGCGTCACCAATTGAACGGCAGCTTTAGGCACAGGCAAGCGGTTGCAACTATCGGGTTAGCGGTTAAAGTGAATTGCTTTCCACTCAAATCCCCTGGCTCAAACCAAAGGCCCACGATGACACGTAAGGAATTTTTGGCAATGGCAGGCTTGCTTGGCCTTGGCACTCTTACATCGCCTAAAGTGATCCACGCCGCCAACATCCGCGATGTCTTGGTCATCGGCGCAGGTGCGGCAGGTTTGACTGCGGGCTACCGCTTGCGGCAGCGCGGTATAAGGTTTCAAATTTTAGAAGCCTCATCAGATTATGGTGGGCGGATGAAACAAAATTTGGAATTTGCTGACTTCCCAATCCCCTTGGGAGCAGAATGGTTGCATACCAAACCGCAAGTGTTTGCCGATATTGCCGCCAAGCCCAGCGATGCCGTTTCTGTTCTGACAAAGGGTTACAAGCGCAATGACGTCTATGCGTTTTGGGATGGAGAGGTTCTAAGACGCGCGAACTTAGGTGTGCATCCCGATCGGAAATTCGTCAATTCCAGTTGGCTCAACTTCTTTGATCAATACATTGTGCCTTCGGTTTTCGATGAAATTCGGTTTCGCACCCCAGTGACCTCAATTGACACCTCTCACGGACGAGCGGTTGTTCAAACTCAATCAGGTGAAGAGTTTACTGCCGATGTGGTCTTGGTCACCGTTCCTTTGAAGATGCTGCAAGAGCGGCGGATTTCTTTTACACCTCCGCTTCCTCAATCTAAAAATGATGCGATTGATACAGCGGTTTTTTGGGAGGGCTACAAAGCGTTTCTGGAGTTTGATGAGCCATTTTATCCGGCATACACCGAACTTCAAGTCACCCCAGAAACAGCCGGGCAGCATGGCTTTTACGATGCGGCATATGGACAGAACACTCAGCGTCATATCTTGGGACTATTTGCGGTGGGTCGCGCCGCAAGGCCGTATTTGGGTCTGTCAGACGCCGCAGTTTCCCGTGATATTCTGCGGCAACTCGATGAAATTTTTAATGGCCAGGCAACGCCGCGCTTTCGAAAAATCGTCACTCAAAACTGGTCGAGTGAACCCTTTATTGGCGGTGCATATGTCCAGGATCATGAAGACTGGAAGCGCGTTCGCCAATTAGGTCGGCCCGTCGGGTCTCATTTGTATTTTGCAGGTGAAGCCTACACAACGGGTGAAAACTGGGGTGCGGTGCATGATGCAGCGCTTGCGGCCAAGACAGTGGTTGATCAGTTGTGATCTGGACAACAGCGCGACATCATTTTGACCTATATGAAAAGATATCAATCTTAGGCTACAAGTAGACATTGATCCAACCGCGAAGAACGGCAGCTAAGTCCGGATACTGTTGAAAAAGTCAGTTGATTGGTTGCCGAAGCCCTGATTCACTCGATTTGAGAGTGGAGGGCTTGATGATGATGGGACCGAGGCAGGTGGCTCAAGGCGCGCTGTTTTACGAGT
>JBATTI010000517.1:0-3898 GCA_049670445.1 Albidovulum sp.
TGCAGTTCAGTGGTGTTGGGGCAGTAAAGCGGATGGCGCGGCAGCCCGTGTTTGGTCAAACCCAGATGCCAAAGCGCATGACCTTGCGCATGAAAGCGGGCAAAAACCGCAAAGCCACGCCCCGATCTGGCACCATGCACACCCCAGGCACAAAGGATGGTTTCAGCATCCGCTGCGGCTTCGTCCAAGATCCTGTCATTATCTGGCCCGACGGGGTCAGCCGCGCGGTGCAGATCGGCGGGGAGTGTGGCGCGGAAGGCAAACAGATTGGCAACCGCAAAGCCATCATAACCCAGCCGCCGGGCTCGCGCCTCGCACCGCGCCACGGTCGGATCATTGCGCATCTCATCTGCGGTGGAGGGGTTGAGCATGACAAACAACAACCGCCGCCCACCCGCGCCCCAGTCCCGACGCAGCAAATAGCGATAGGTTTCACAGCCGGAATAAAGCGCCTCTGAACGCAGGCCATCACCCATATGCAACCGCCGGATCAGGGTCAAAACGGCACCGGGGCCGCGAATGACACGCTCTTGCCGCTTTCGGGGTGGCGCAGGCGCAGGGTTTCGGCATGAAGCATCAGGCGCGGATAATCCCGCGCCGGCCCCGTGGCATAAAGCCCGTCCCCCAAAATCGGATGACCAAGTTCAAGCATATGCACCCGGAGCTGATGGCTTCGCCCCGTCACCGGGAATAGCCGCACCCGCGTTGTGCCGTCCGGGTCATGGCCCAGCACCCGCCAATTGGTCTGCGCAGGCTTGCCGGTTTCATGGTTTACATGCTGGCGCGGCCGATTGGGCCAATCAACGATCAGCGGCAGATCGACCAGCCCTTCTTTTGGGGTCAGATGCCCCCAAAGCCGGGCGCGATAGGTCTTTTTCGTCTTGCGCGCCTCAAACTGGGCACTCAGGTTGCGTTGGGCGTGGCGGGTCAGGGCAAAGACCATGACACCAGAAGTATCAAGATCAAGCCTGTGCACCAAAAGCGCATCGGGAAAGGCGCGCTGTAGCCGTGCGATCAGGCAATCTGCCAGATCCTCGCCCTTACCCGGCACCGATAAAAGTCCGGCAGGCTTATCAACCACCGCGATTTCATGATCGTGATGAATCACCCGTAGCGGGCAATCGGGTGGGGCATAGGTGAAATCTATCATGTGGCGTTGGGTAACATGCCGGGCAAGAAAGGCCATCCCCTCAGACGATGTTGTGCCCCTCTGCCGTCAGGCGTTTGGCGATTTCAGCAATATGTGCGGGGGTGGTTTCGCAACAGCCACCGATAATCGTCGCACCCATTGACGCCCAAAGGCTGGCAAAATCGGCATAGCGAGGCGGGGTCATTTCCGGGCGGGCCTTCAAGGCGGCCACTGTTGGGCTGTCTTTCAGGAAGTCCTTGGTGATTTCCTGAAAGCCATTGGCATAGGCGCCGTAAGGCAAACCGAAGCCCTTGAAAATCTTCAGCGCCGCTGCCATCGCCTCGGGTGCCGAACAATTTGCCAATATAGCCTCGACGCCGCTTTCTTTCACGATTGGCCTCAAATCGGCAATCGCCTCGCCTGAACGCAGCTTGCTGCCGTCTTCGTCATCTACCGTGACAGCAAGCCAGACCGGCTTGCCGCTTGCCTTGCTGCCTTCCAGAACTGCGCGGGCATGTGGCACGGACGCCACTGTTTCAGCGATCAGCAAATCCACAACCGGGGCCAGAAGGTTCGCTACTTCCGCATATTTCGCCACAGCTTCCGCATGGGGCGGGTGCGTATTTGGCTGGTAAGAGGCCACCAGCGGGCCAAGAGATCCGGCGATCCGGCCCTTGCCATGTTTGGCACGCGCCGCCGCCGCTTCTGCCAAAGCTTGCGTGTGAAGTGTCGCAAATCGGTCTTCAAGCCCGAATTTCACCAGGCGGTCACGGTGAATGCTGTAGGTATTGGTCGTGGCAACCATAGCACCCGCGTCGAAATATGCGGTGTGAACTTCATGAACAAGGCCGGGGTGGTCAATCATAACCTGTGTCGACCAAAGCGGCGTAGGCGCATCACCCGAACGGGCCATCAGCTCTTGCCCCATGCCGCCGTCAAGCAATGTAATATCGGCCATATTTATTCAGCTCCTGTCAGCTACACAAATTGCGGGCCGCCAAAAGAGCAAGACGGCCCGGCGGCGATTCGATCATCCATCCGAAAATCGTCTGATAACCGCACTGCGCGCAAGTCCCGGATTTCCAGGCCCTCGCGGCCCCGGCGCTGCTTGACAGGGTAGAGGTATTTGGCCAGCCTCAAAGCATGAAAAAAGAGGTGCCGGAATGGATTTTGAAACGGTCGATGCGGGCGATTTTGGCCGGTCGCTTAAAGGTATCGGGCTGAACATACTGGTGCGCGATGTAAAGGCCGAGGCCGCATTTCTGGCAGATGTCTTCGACATGCAGGCCCACAGGCTTTCGAAGGATTTCGCTATCATGACCTATCATGGCGAAGTCTTTCAACTTCACGCTGATCCGACCTACAGCGAAAACCCGCTTTTGTCGCTTTTGCCAGAGGCCGGGCCAAGGGGGGCAGGGGCCGAGTTCAGGCTATATGAGACTGATCCCGAAGAAGCTGCCGCCCGCGCAGCAAAGCACCCCGATGCGATAGTTTTGCAAGCGCCCGCCGACAAGCCGCATGGATTGCGCGAATGCTATATCCTTTGCGCCAACGGCTATGCCTGGGTGCCAAGCCGCCGGATCTGATGCGGGGCTACCAGCCGTCGTGCTGCGGCAACCCATCGTCGATGGGATAGTAATCACCTTTGTCGCTCACAAAAATATGTTCGCGTAGCTGGCCGCCGGTTGGCCCGTTCACCGCCCCGGCCTCAACCGAAAACGCGCCGGTGCTTGACCGGAAATAAAGGCTCGACCCGCACACACCACAAAACCCGCGCCGCCCGCCGCCGGGCGTTTCATATTCACTCAAATGCGCGAGCGAATGCCAATCCACATCTGTTTCTTGCGCATCGAATGAGGCCGAGAAATACCCCGACAGCTTGCGGCATTGTGTGCAATGACAGGCGGTTATCTCTTTGACCTGCCCCGATCCCGGCAACGAAAAGCTGACAGCGCCGCAAAGACAGCCGCAAGAAAGTGTCCCAGGCCGTTCGGCGGGTATGGGCGGCGCGCCTGTTGGCGCATAATAGTCACCCGCCTCATTCGTAAAGATATGTTTGGCGATCGTAAGCCCGGTCGGGCCGTCAAAAGCACCCGGCGCAATGGCAATACGGCCCTCGCCATCGGGTTTGTAGAAAAGGCTCGCGCCGCAACCCCGGCAAAAGCCGCGTTCAGCATGATCCGAGGAGCGAAACCACACAAGCCCCTGATCGCGTGTAAGCACAAACCGATCTGACGGCACGGAACTGGTCGCCCAATAATGGCCCGAGGCCTTGCGGCATTGTGTGCAATGGCAGGCGGTGACGGCCCGCAAAGGGCCGGTTGCGGTAAAGGCAACTGCGCCGCACAGGCAAGAGCCGTGGTGTGAAACCTCGTCCATGCTGAGCCCTTTCAAAAGAGTTAAAGCCCACCGAATACCGAGGCCAGGATAGCCGAAAGCCCGGCACTGTCTTTCATGGTGAAGGCATCGGGTTGATCGCTGTCGATATCGAAGACGGCGATCAGCGAGCTCGCGCCGTCAAAAACCGGCAGCACGATTTCTGACCGGGTAGAGGATGCGCAGGCGATATGGCCGGGAAAGGCCTCGACATCGGCCACGATCTGTACTTCGCGCATGCGCGCCGCCGCACCACAGACGCCGCGCGAAAACGGGATGACAAGGCAGCCATGGCCACCCTGATAGGGCCCGATCTTCAATAGTTCCGGGGCTGTGACCCGGTAAAATCCAGTCCAGTTAAAGCGATCATCCGAATGATGCACTTCGCAAGTG
>JBATTI010000518.1:0-2802 GCA_049670445.1 Albidovulum sp.
GACGCATTCGTTGGGATTGATCTCACCTGTCGGGTGAATGGCCTGAACCGGGCAATCGATGGCACATACCTGGCAGGGGCTGCCGCATTCCTTGTAGCGGCGCAGCCAGTCGAACATCCGTATCCGCGCCGGGATTGCCAGTGCTGCGCCAAGCGGGCAGAGATAGCGGCAATAGAATCGCTCTATGAACAATCCGATCAGCAAAAGGGCCACAGCGAAGACCACAAAGGGCCAGTCGCGCACGAACTTGAGGATGATCGCGGTCTTGAAAGGCTCAACCTCGGCGTATCTTTCCGCCAAAGGCATCGACGACAGCGACAGCCCGAACAAACCCAGAAATATCATATATTTGATTGGCCAGAGGCGTTCGTGAAGACCCCAAGGCAATTCCCATTGCGGCATCTTGAACGCGCGCGCGATCTGATTGGTCAGCTCTTGCAATGCGCCGAACGGGCAAAGCCATCCACAATAGGCACCCCGCCCCCAGAACAACAACGCCGCTGCGATGGCAAACCATTGGATGAAGACCAGCGGGTCCAGCAAGAACGCATCCCAGGTGAATCCGGACCGCAGCGAACCGGCAAGCGCCATCAGGTTCACGACCGAAAGCTGGGCGTTGGCATACCAGCCGATGAAAAAGAGGCTCAACGTCAGGAAACTGATGCGGAACCAGTAGAACCGCCTTGCGTTTGCGGTTGCGTGAAACTGGAAGAAGAAGGTCAGCGTCAAGACGCCCAACATCGCGCCAAGAATGCCGATCTCGACCATGCGGTCGCGCCATATCCGCTGCCAGAGCGCCCGCTTCGCGGCACTTTCGGAATCGTCTTGCAGAATGGCGGGCGCATCGGCCACAACCGCGACGGCAGGGGCCGGCATCAGATAGGATTCGGGCAGTCGGTATTCCAAATCGAAGGTCAGAAAGCTTTTGTCGACCGCGCCGATAACCCGCTGAACCAAAAGCTGCAGCCGGAACGGCTCGGCCGGTTCAAACCCTGCATCTGCCGGAATCCTGAACAGGTCAATTTCAGTGAACTCCGGCCCGTCAGACGTGGCAAGTCTGCCCAGACGGCGATGCTGCTTGTCGGAAAAACGGATTGATCGGTCACCCTGGATCAACTGGATGCGGTCGAAGATGCCACCGCGGACATAGCCCGACCCCTTGAAGGAATAGGGGCCACGTCCGGTGACAAGAATTGCCTGTTCACCCTTGTCCAGCCAACTTGCAAGGTTGGCATATTCCGCATCGCCCAGCAGGCTCTTGCCAATCGCAGGGATACTGACAACGGCAAGGTTGAGGTCGATGAACTCATCCTCTGGCGCGCCTTTTTCGGGGCGCGCCATGTTCCTTTCGTCGCCGGTCGCAGCGAAAGCGTCATTGACTTGCCCGACGGTCAGCAACAGGCGCCGTGCCGAGCCGTCGCCGGTGAGTTCTTCCCAGCTGCGCCCCGCTTCGACCGACATGTCGATTTCGCGGGGTGGTGTGGGCGCCGCCGTGGCGGCAAGCCCGCCAAGCCGCAAGAGCCGGGCCACCTTGATCCCCGCCCGGACAAGGGAATCGTCGATGACCATGATCGTCACCGTAGCGCCCGAGATGATATCGAGGTCATGCGATGACCCACCGCTCGCCGCCTCTGCCTTAAGATCAAGCCCGACATAGCCCGCGATCACTGCCTTGACCTTAGCTTCTGGAATGCCAATCAAAACAATGGGCTCGGAATGCTCCATGAGTTTTGCGCCGGTCAGGACGGCATCGGGCGATATCGCGGCCACGACATGAATTGGCTTGCCGGAATACCCCGTCGTTCCAACGAAATCCGATGTCAGGAACGCGTGACCGACCGTCTCGGACCCCAAGAAAATCGGCGCCGTTGGCACGTCATCGCCCACGGGGCCAAACGCGGTAGCACCTTCGACAAGCTCAGCCGGGTCAATCTTTTCCAAAAAGCGCGCCAAATCACCCGCCCTCAGGGGGGACGCGGTTACGACAGATAGGGCCAGCGTGCACATCAGGGCCAAAGCGATGTTTCTCAGGTTAGCCAAAGTCGCCTCCCGCTGCGCCGATCAATGCTCCTCCGACTTTCTGACCACTGGTCAGGAAATGGAGGGCTGCCCGGCATTGATGCTGTTCAAGTTGTGGTCCGCTCCGCGATTGCGACCTTCGGCACCTCGGAGCTAGCCCACCCGGCCGATCAGTTCGTTGTGCTGGATCAACAAAGCCCCGTTTTTCCATGATGGGGGCACCGGGTTCGCGTGGGTGCCAAGCCCCCCCCGATGAGGCAAAGATCATCCTTCCGAGTTTGCCGAAGCGCAAAGAACTTGGGCAGACACGCCGCCATGATCCGTGAATTGGCCGCAAGGAAACTGGCCCCGGACGAATGATAAGAAGATGGCGGACCCTTCAATTGACGATCCGGAGTTGACGCTTCACGCGTTGTTCCAGCAGTGGCCGGATACGATCGGGGTATTCATGCGCCACAAGATGCTTTGCGTCGGATGCAGCATCACCTCGTTTCACACCGTCATCGATGCCTGTCGTGAATACCGATTGAATGAGGCCGCGTTTCGGGCCGAGTTGCGCGAAGCGGTGACTTCAAAGGACCAGCGCTCCCAAAAGAATTAGGCTCGTTTGATGCCGCGCGGGACTGCCGCTCAGCTCGTCGCTGCACCAAGCAAGACAAGCTGGTGAGGGTCCGTCACCACGATATGCCGTCGCGTGCTTTGCACGATACCGCGTTTCTCCCAGGCGCTCAGTAGGCGACTGACGGTGTGTAGCGTTGTGCCAGTCATTTCGGCGATATTGGC
>JBATTI010000519.1:0-5441 GCA_049670445.1 Albidovulum sp.
GGCAAGGGGCAGCCGATCCGCGCGATGTTTGACCGCAATGACCTGCCAAAGCGCGAACAGATGATCCGCAACCGGATCAAGAAAGAAGGGCTGTGGATGCGCTAAGGCGTTTCGCCTTAACCCCGCAATCACCCGACGCTGCCAGATATCGCTGCCTGAAATCGTTGCCCGAAATCGCTGCCTGAAATCAAATATTTCAACGCGTTAGGTGCCACATGACGCTTTATGGCAAAGCCGAAGCGCGACAAGCACCGCCTTCGGCAATCAGGGTCGCAACCTCGGCGCCAAGCATCAGTTCGGACAGTTGGCCAAAGTGATGGGCGCGAAGCTGGCCCTGCTGATCAATGATCAGCAGGCTTGGGGTTCCGCGCATCTGGTAGGCTTGCATGGTTTGGGGAATGTCGTCTTTGCCCGCCGCATCCACCGCAACCGGAAAGGTGACGCGGAATTCATGCAAGAAGGCTGCCAAGGATACCGGCGTCATCGCCGCATGGTGTTCAAACACACTGTGTAGCCCGATGACGGCCAGCTGGTCGCCGGGAAAGCCTTGTTGCAGCTTTTGCGCCAGGGGAATGCCGTGCAAGATGCAGCCCGGACATAACATCTGAAACGCCTCTATCACCACGACCTTGCCGCGAAAATCGGCAAGGCTCAGATCAACATCGGTATTGAGCCATTGCGAAACGATAAGGTCGGGCGCTTGCATCACGCACCCTTCCAATATGCATTGGCTGCAGCGATTGTCTGAAAATGCGTGGCAACCACGGCCGATGCGGCGATCAGCGCATTGGCGTCCTTTTCGTATACCGCCCGAAGCGTCGCCCGGATTTCCGGATCTGGCTGGGTCATCTTGACCGCGACGCGCGACATCTTGACGGCAAGGTCATAGCCCTCTTGCGGGGTCTGGGTGATCAAGGATGCAAGCCAAAGATCGGACATTTGATTTTCCTTTCGCAAAATGGGGCGCGCCGCGACGATGCCGGGCTTATGACGCCGTTACTTGACGGTGCCGGGAAGGCTTAGATCGCCCGAGGCCACGTCAAATACATCGGTAACACATAAAAGTGGCGCGTGGATGTCTGCGTTGACCTGAAGGGCGGCGGTGACGCCATCATATTTGACCCCCTCCAGCGCCACATCGCCAGACAGTGCGGCGGTCAGCGTAATCTCAGGCCCGTCGAACAGGGGCGTGAAGCCGGGGCTGTCAAGGTAGATCGGGAAACCCGGCCATGTGGCAGGCACTTTCGGGGTTTCACCCTTTGGGATGTCGCGCACGGCCAAGGCTCCGGGGCCGCAGTCCTCGGTCGGGGTCAGCACAATCCAATGGCTGTGCCAGATAATCCCGTCATTGCCGGGATTGCCGTCAAGGTTTTCATCGACAAGCGGCGTGTCGTCAAAGTCAGGATGGCTGGTCGCGGCCATCGCAAGAATACCTGTGCCGCCTTCAAACCCGACAGCGGCGGGATCAAGCGAGGTTGGCCAGACGTAAGACAGCACCGGCGCGCCGCCGACGCCGCCCAAAGGGGTGGGCGTTGTGCCCCCGGCCCTGCCATTGGTCGTCATGTGAAAGGTTATCTTGTTGCCCTCGCGGTGCGCATGGGCCGCAAGAATATCAAAATCGGCCACAAGTGCCGGTGACGCCACAGAGGCAATGGCCCCGTCTTGATCGCGGGCATGGGTGCCATCGGCAAAAGCGGCGGGTGGGGTGACTGCAAGGGCGACGAAAGCGATGAAAGCCGTTTTCATTGGTATGACCTCAATTGGGTTGCGGTCACACATATTTAGTAGCGACTCGAAACTATTGCAATGATAATTTCGACTCGCTACATGTTGGGCATGAAACAGAAGCAGAATATTCGCGGCCTGATCAATCGCCTTGCCCGCCTTGACGCCGGGCACGGATGGTCAGGTGATCTTAACCCCGCGCAGCGGTCAGCCCTGGAATATCTGGGCCATGCCAATCGGTTTTCACGCGCCCCTTCCCATGTCGCCGACTTTCTTGGTGCAACGCGGGGGACGACGTCGCAAACCCTCAAAGCGCTGGTCCGAAAAGGCTATGTAAGCGAAGAGCGTTCCGCCACTGACAAAAGGTCAATTTCCTACACCCGGACGGCGGCCGGGCAAGAGGCCGCCAATACGGCAGGCTTGATGATGCAATCCATTGCCGCATTGCCGGATGCCGAGATCCAACAGCTTGAGCAAATATTGCTGAAGCTGTTGCGTCAGGCTGTGGCCGCGAACGGGCACCGCCATTTCGGCATTTGTCATACGTGCCGGTATTTCAAGCCACGCGCAGAAGGAGGGTTTTGCAACCTTCTGAACACCGCCCAGGAACCGTTTGAGACGCAGCAAATCTGCCACGAACAAGACCCGGTATAAGGCGATAGATGATGCCTCAAGGCAAAGCCGAGACGCTTTGGTTGACTTGCGTTCAGAAGTATCATATATTTCTGTTATGACAGAATTAACAGACAAACATGAGTCGTCGGCCAAAGCGCAATTCGTTTTGTACTGGGGCGACATGGGAAGCCAATGGGGCGTAAACCGCTCTGTCGCGCAGATCCATGCCCTGCTGTACCTAAGCGTAAACCCGATCAATGCCGAAGAAATCTCGGACCAGCTGGGGATTGCGCGCTCCAATGTTTCGAACTCGCTTAAGGAACTGGTTGGCTGGAAACTGATCCGCCGGGTTCCGGTTCCGGGCGACCGGCGGGAACACTTTATCGCTGAGGTGGATGTCTGGGAAATGGCAATGCGCATTGCGCAGGGCCGTAAAGAACGGGAAATCGATCCGGCGATGGCGGCCATAAACAACTGCGTTCGGCAAGCCAAGACCGAACCCAATCTTGACCCGGTCATCTTGGCGCGCATGAATGAAATGCAAGATTTTCTGACGACCGCAGACCGCTGGTCAACCCAGATGCTGAACGTGCCCAAGTCAAGGCTGAATGCCTTGATGAAGATGGGCGACAAGGTCTTTTCGCTGCTTAAACTGACTGGAAAAAAGACCGAATAGGCCCCGCATCATTTTTTTCGACCATATGTTTCTGTCTATGCAGAAATTAAAGATTATACAGAACGAGTAGACGCCATGAAACTCAGTGATTTTTCAATCGGCAGCATCCCCGATGACCGGTTTTCCAAACTGGTGGGGCGCAAGGCATGGCGCGCCCTTCCCGCCGCGGTCCAAAACCGCTTTGGCAAGCAACTGAATGGCGGCGCCAGCGTCGCCTATCAGGGCCGCGTTGTTTCGATGCGGATGAACGCAGCCGGGCGCATCCTTGCGCATGCGGCCCGCATTATCGGCGCGCCCCTGCCCTACGATCTTTCCTCGGTCGGCCAGCCCGCCGTTGTGACCGTGACCGAGGATATCGCAGGCAGCGGCCAGTTCTGGATCAGGCAATACGGGCGCGCAGCCGGGTTCCCACAGGTCATCCACAGCTCCAAGCGATTTTCGGGCGTAACCGGCCTTGAGGAATACATCGGTTACGGCATCGGCATGGCGCTGAATGTCTGTGTTGAGGGCGCGGATTTACTGTTCAAAAGCGACCATTACTTTTTGCAGATTTTCGGGTTGCGCCTGCGCATTCCACGCATTCTCAGCCCCGGTGATCTGATCATTGGCCATCACGACATGGGCAGTGGGCAGTTCCGGTTTTCCCTTGATCTGAGCCACAGGCTGTTCGGCCAAATGATCTGCCAGGATGCCGTCTTTAATGATGCGAGGGGATAATCAATGGACAACCCAATTCTTTGGAGCCTGATTTCGGTTCAAGTTTTCATGGGCGCGTTCGACACGCTTGTGCATCACGAGGGCACTGAGCGTCTGGCATGGCGTGCCTCGCAAAAACGCGAATTGCGCCTGCACGGTGTGCGCAATTTCTTTTACGCCGTCATCTTCATGACCTTCGCCTGGCTTGAACCGCACGGGATCTACACCATTATTCTGGCCACGATCCTGAGTGTTGAAGTTCTGATCACCCTTTGGGATTTCGTCGAAGAAGACATGACCCGCAAACTGCCTGCGACCGAAAGGATCAACCATACCCTGTTGGCGCTGAACTACGGCGCGATTCTGGCCTTGGCCACCCCCTATCTGTGGCAATGGGCGTATCTTCCGAACGCCCTGATCCCGGTCAGCTATGGCTGGTGGAGCGTTATGGCCAGCATGTCTGCCCTTGGCGTCGGCATCTTCAGCGCGCGTGATCTGCTTGCCGCGGCGCGCAGTGATCGGCTGGATCGCGGTGATCCCGCGCTGTTGGTCGCAGCCCTCAGGCCGCGCCAATCGATCCTGGTGACCGGCGGCACCGGTTTCATCGGCACCCGCCTGGTGGAGGCCTTGGTGGCCGCGCGCCATCATGTCACCGTCGTGACCCGCGATGCGCGCAAGGCGGATCATTTGTTGCATCCGGTGCGTGTTATCTCTGGCTTGGACGTGATCGACGACAACGACCACTTTGATGTCATCGTGAACCTTGCGGGCGATGCCGTGGCAGGTGGGCTATGGACCGCCAGAAAACGCGCAAGGATCATCGCGTCGCGCGTTGATATGACGCGCGCGCTCCATGCCCTGATCGGCAGGCTTGCCCAAAAACCAGAATGTCTGATCAATGGTTCGGCGGTGGGCTGGTACGGGCTGCAAGACGACGGCGACGATGCTGAATTGTCCGAAACCGCCGCTGCCAGCCCGGCCTTTGTCCATGACGTCTGTGCGGCCTGGGAACAAGAAGCCGCCGCCATCAGCGCGCAAGATGTGCGTGTGGTGATCTTGCGGATCGGTCTGGTTTTGGGGGTTGATGGCGGGATGCTGGCAAAACTGCTTACCCCGTTTGAATTTGGCGCTGGCGGCATCATGGGGCATGGCAGACAATGGACCCCGTGGATTGAGCATGACGACATGATCCGGGTGATCGCCTTCGCCATGGCAACCGATACCATCTTTGGCCCGGTCAATGCTGTGGCCCCCAACCCGGTGCGAAACGAAGCGTTTTCGCGCGACCTTGCGGCCGCGCTTCACCGCCCGCTGTTGTTTCGTTTCCCGCACTGGCTGCTTTCTGGTGCGCTTGGCGATCTGGGCCGCGAAACCATGCTTGGCGGCCAGCGCGCCATACCCGCGCGGCTGATCGAAAGCGGCTTTGTTTTCCGCCATGACACGCTTGCCCCGACCTTGCGCAAGATTACCGGGGCGAAGAACGAAGCGGTGCCAATGGCCGCTTCAGATGGATAACACAACCCATCATGCGCCGGCATGAGGATCGCCGTCAGGGACGGGTTTAGATTTGGGCGGCCTACCCTAAAGCGGCCGTCGGATCATGTCATAGCGCATTGCAGATCCGGCGGCAGGATCGCCTGGGGCAGGTTCTGGTAGCATACCGGCCGCAGGAAACGGCGGATCGCCATGGTGCCAACGGAGGTGGCACCGAAGTTTGTGGAAGCCGGAT
>JBATTI010000520.1:0-3820 GCA_049670445.1 Albidovulum sp.
ACCCGATCAAGCCGTTGAGATAACACAACATCCGGTTTTCATTAAGGTTCTTGTAAGGACTTTCACATTACCCGATCAACGAGAGTGGCGCCGCCCCTTTCGGGTAATCTCGCAGTAAGACTGGGCCATTGCCGCCGACATCGCCCCGTCCTGCGCGCCGATCAATGTGAAGATTCCGGTAGACCCGGCCGTGTCCCCGGGGTTCAGCGAAAAGGCCATCGGCTCCCCCGCGCGCCGCGGTCGGTCCGTCACCCGAAAGATCCGGGTTGTGGGGGATTGGTTCAGCCCCCGGATGACATAATCACCGGCCGCACACCAGAAATCTGCCGCCGCCGACCGCCCGCGCCACGGCACGATAAAGCCGTTCCCGGCCTGATTGACGCCAAGGCCGTTTTGGGCGGTGAAGGCGTGGACGGGGGTAGTGAGGAACAGGACAGCAAGAAAGTAAGACAAGCGTTGCATCATGGCACCCGGTGTTTGGATAACCCGCAAATGATAGCGCGATCTGCTACCGGCGTCGCGGCGGAAATTTGGCGGGGGTGATGAATTCGGCGTGAACTCGCCGGGATTGATCTCAAAATGTTAGCCCACATACTCCGGGCCTCGGAACTCGCAGAAGGTCGTCGCAAATTAAATCAGAAAGACGGTTTTCAATAATCCTATAGCTACCGGGGAAGCCCTTCGTCACCCTCATGTTTCCGACGCAGAGGATTGCAAAATCCCTGCTTCAATCGCGCCCATGCGGTGCAAATCGACCAACCGTCAAATTGGCGCTGAAGAAGCCGCGTTGTTTTCTACTGCGATCACGCAGTTCCAATCAAAGGACAGCTTCTTCAGGCACCGCATCTGGTCACTGATCCAGGAAGCTCCGCAACTTTCGGCTCCTTGAAGGATGCTTCAGCTTTCTCAGCGCTTTCGCCTCGATCTGCCTGATCCGCTCCCGCGTCACGCTGAACTGCTGGCCGACTTCTTCCAGTGTGTGATCGGTGTTCATACCGATGCCGAAGCGCATGCGCAGCACGCGTTCTTCGCGCGGGGTCAAGGACGCAAGGACCCGTGTCGTCGTCTCTTTCAGGTTCTCCTGAATGGCGCTGTCCAGGGGCAGGATCGCGTTCTTGTCTTCGATGAAATCGCCAAGCTGGCTGTCTTCTTCGTCGCCGATCGGGGTTTCCAGGGAAATCGGCTCCTTGGCGATCTTCATCACCTTGCGGACCTTTTCCAAAGGCATCTGCAGCTTTGCGGCCAATTCCTCGGGTGTCGGTTCGCGGCCAATTTCGTGCAACATCTGGCGACCGGTGCGCACCAGCTTGTTGATCGTCTCAATCATATGAACCGGAATACGGATGGTGCGGGCCTGATCGGCGATAGACCGGGTGATCGCCTGACGGATCCACCATGTCGCATAGGTCGAAAATTTATAGCCACGACGATATTCGAACTTGTCGACGGCTTTCATCAGGCCGATGTTACCTTCTTGAATAAGATCAAGGAATTGCAGCCCACGGTTGGTGTATTTTTTCGCGATAGAGATAACCAGACGCAGGTTCGCCTCGACCATTTCCTTCTTGGCTTGACGGGCTTCTTTTTCGCCCTTTTGAACCTGATTGACGATGCGGCGGAACTCGGAAATATCGACGCCGACATATTGGCCGATCGTCGCCATTTCGTTGCGCAGCTCTTCGACTTTGTCGCGGGATTTTTCAATCAAGGCCTGCCAGCCGCGGCCATCTTTTTCGGTCATGCGGTCAAGCCATTGCGGATCAAGCTCATAGCCGCGGTATTCGTCAATGAATTCGCGGCGGTTGATGCGGGCCTGATCGGCAAGCTTCACCATATTGCTGTCGATCTGCATGATCTTGCGGTTGATGCCGTAAAGCTGGTCGATCAGCGCTTCAATACGGTTGTTGTGCAGATGCAGCTCATTGACCAAAAGCACGATTTCAGAGCGCAGCTTTTGATAATCCTGCTCTTCCTTCACCGAGAATGAGCCATCTTCATTCAAGGTCGCGGACATCCGCAGATCTTGCATCTCTGACAAAAGCTCATAGTCGTGGGCTATGACTTCTAGGGTTTCGAGGACGCGCGGCTTGAGGGCAGCCTCCATTGCCGCAAGCGACATTGCGGTGGCTTCGTCATCATCGTCATCGTCATCGGTTGCGGCAATCGGATTGCCGTCTGCATCAAGCTCGGCGGTGTTTTCTTCGGATTTCGGCGCGGCAGTTTCACCGACCGCAAGCACCGGCTCCGTTGCTTCTTCGTCGCCTTCAAGCGTGTTGCCGAAGGTGGTTTCAAGATCGATCACATCGCGTAGAAGAATGTCTTCGTTCAGAAGTTCGTCGCGCCAGATAGTGATGGCCTGAAAGGTCAGCGGGCTTTCGCAAAGGCCCAAGATCATCGTGTTGCGGCCAGCCTCAATGCGCTTGGCGATGGCAATTTCGCCTTCGCGGGACAGCAGTTCGACGGACCCCATTTCGCGCAAATACATGCGCACCGGATCATCGGTACGGTCAAGTGCCTCGGTGGTTGTGGTCGAGACAACCACATCGCGCGCCGTCGAAGTTTCGACAAGCGCGCCGCCTTCGGGATCTTCAGCCTCGTCTTCCTCAATCACATTGATGCCCATCTCCGAGAGCATCGACATGACGTCTTCGATCTGTTCGGAGGAAACCTGTTCGGGCGGAAGTGCTTGATTGAGCTGCTCATAGGTGATGTAGCCGCGTTCGCGCGCGTCAGCGATCATCTTTTTGATCGCGGTTTGGCTTATATCAAGAGAATGCTCTCCATCCTCGGTTTCGGGCTTCTGGTCGTCGGTATCTTTGGCGGCCATGGAGGCTCCTTACGCGGCGGTTGATCACGTGTCCGAGGAATGATTCGTGCGAATCGAATCATACAATGGCTTTTTAGCGACTCACAGCGGCGAATCACAGAGGGCGGCGGACGGTGAGTTAAATCTGTCGGGGCAGGAATGCGAATGCGGCGGTGATCACTTCTTCTTTTGCCAGACCGCAGTATCAATCAGGCGTTGCAATTCGGCAGACATGGCCGCGCGGTCTTCGCCCATGTCGCTGTCATCATCGAGGTTGGATTTTTGTGCACGGTGGCGCGCCGCATTGGCCTGGCCCAGACGCCAGGTAAGCCCTTCATCGGCAAGGCCGCTCATCGTCTCCATCGCTTCTTCGGTTTCGGAAAGGGCGCCGCGGCGGGCGTCCAGTTTGGCAAGCTCTTCTGCCAGACACATATGCGCCAGATCCTGATCATCGGTATTGCGCACCGGTGGGGCGGTTCGGATATGGGCAAGGGCCATCAGCTTTGCAAGGTCATCGCCGGCCATGGCCTCGATTTTTCTGCGAAAAATCGGCGCATCGACTGTGACCCCATCGCTGTCATGGGCGCAGTGCAAAAGGGCGTGGCGCAGGGCCTCATGCCCCGGGCCGGTCATGGCGATACGTTCAAGCTGGCTTTCGAAGGCGAGAACACAGGCGGGATGGGTCACGCAGATCGCCAGGATCATCGCTTCGCGCAGGTGATCCTCGGCCTGCGGACCGCTTGCACTGGCCAGGAGCGAGCCGCGCGTGGCAGGCATTGGCGTGACCGGGCCGAAGGGGCGCCAGGCACCCGGGGAGCCACGCGAGAAACCTTTTGGCGCGTGCGGCACAAAATCGCGCCCCGGGCGTTTGCTGGCAGGGGGGGAGAACAGGCTTTGGCGCAGGCGCTTTATCTCATCGCCGTAATGGGCGCGAATGGATGGGTCGGTGATGCGGCGGATGGTGCTGCGCAGGGTCTTGTCGAGGGCCGCTTTACGTTCGGGGCTATCGAGGAC
>JBATTI010000521.1:0-6207 GCA_049670445.1 Albidovulum sp.
GAGCTGATTGCCGCCAGCAACGCCGCCTCATCTACCAAAGCACCGCGCGCTGTGTTCACGACCACCGCGCCCTTGGGTAACAAGGCAAAGCGCGCGGCATTCATCAAATTGGTGGTGTCGGGCGTTGCCGGACAGTGAAGTGACAAAAAATCTGCAACCCCCAGAAGGCTTTCGACATTGTCATGAAAAACCGCCCCACCTGCCAGTTCGGGCGATAACTTACTGCGATTGTAGTAATGGATTTCCATATCAAAGCCGCGCGCCTTGGCGGCAAAAGCCCGCCCCACCCGGCCCATACCAACAATCCCAAGCCGCGCCCCGGTAAGCTGTTTGCCAACCATGAATGAGGGCGACCAGCTTTTCCATTCCCCGCTTCGCACGATCCTGTCGCCCGCAACCGCATGGCGTGCCGCCCCCAACATCAACAGCATGGCGATTTCGGCCGTGGCATCGGACAACACATCCGGCGTGTTTGTGACAACGATCCCGCGGGCCTTCAAAGCCGGCAAATCGCAATGATCCACACCGACTGAGTGGTTGGCGATAATCTTCAGCCTTGGCGCCAATTCTGCAGCCACCGCAGCGCTGAAATGTTCCGAATGGCAGGGGATTATTGCATCAAATTCGGCACTTGCGGCGATGATCTGTTCGGCACTGCCGGGCAGATCATCATGGTTGATCACCACATCATAATCGCGCGCCGCGCGCGCCAGCGTGGCATCGGACAAGCGGCGGGTGATCCAAAGGCGGGGTTTGTCGGCCATGGTCATTTCTTGCGCAAGCATTCATCCCAGTAGTCGTAGATCGCGGCCGCGCAAACCACGGCGGCGATGATCATGAAGGGCAGCCCCCCCTTAAAGCCTGCAAAGCCTGTCGAAATGCTGTGCGACAGGCCATAGATGAAGGTAATGAACAACCCGGTGCCGATCAGCCCCACTATCAGTTTGACTGTATAAGACATGTCATCCCTCCTTTTCTTCAGCGGCTTGCGCCAGATGCATTTGCAGCCACCGCGCCGTGCGCAGCAAGCGGTTGTCTTTCTCGGCGGGGCCGATCAACTGCACGCCGATCGGCAGATCATTGTCCCCCACCAACACCGGTAGCGTCACGCAAGGCAGCCCTGCGAGGGTCCAAAGCGTGCAAAAGATCGGATCGCCCGTGGCTTTGCCGAAAAGGGGCGCTTCGCCAGCGGCGGCAGGCGCAATGATCGCATCAAACTCGGTGAAGAATTCCGCGAAAAATGCCTCGGCCGAGGTTTTGACCGCCAAGGCGTCTTGATACTCCAGATCACTGATCTGCCGCCCACGGGTGACGATTGGTTTCAGGCTGTCGCTGAGCTGATCCCAATGCGCGTCAAATGTCTTGGCCAGATGCTGACAGATTTCATATTCGTGGATGCGCGCTTGCACGGTGACAAGATCAGACAAGGTGTCGGCCGCCGGAAGCCGGGCCAGATGTCGGCCCAACACCTCTGTCACCAGGTCAAGGCCGCCACGCGCCGCATCACTTAGCCGGTCATTGAAGGGCAGCTCGATCCAGGCAAAATTTGGCTCGACCGGGGCTTCTTCGGCCACCCCTGCCCGCATGTCGGGCCGGGGCCGGGCAAAGCTTGCCGTATCGGTCTGATCATAGCCGGAAATCGCATCGGTCAGTAAAGCGACATCCGCCAGACTTCGCCCGAAACAGCCAACTTGATCAAGCGTCACGGAAGTTTGCAAGACACCCGCCCGCGAAATCATGCCACGCGTGGGCTTAAAGCCGAATGTCCCGCAAAAGGAAGCCGGGCGAATGACTGAACCGTTGGTCTGGGTGCCAATCGCCAAAGGCACATGGCTTGCCGCCACGGCGGCCGCCGATCCGCTGGAAGATCCGCCGGGGCTGTGGTCAAGATTATGCGGGTTGCGGGTTTCACCCGCGTGAACAAAGGCCAGTTCGGTCGTGACCGTTTTGCCCATGATGACGGCGCCCGCTTCGCGCAGTTTTTCAACCAGCCGTGCGTCGTTCTTTGGTTGGCGCCCCGCAAATATCGGCGTTCCGCGCGCAGTCGGCATATCGGCAGTATCGACAATGTCTTTCAACCCGACGGGCACGCCGTGAAGCACCCCGACCGCATAGCCCGATCTGCGGATACGGTCACACTCGGCCGCCTGGGCAAGTGCCGCCTCGCCGTTCAGATGGGCCCAGGCCTTGATCGTGCCGTCCGTCTCTTCGATGCGCTGCAAGCACGACTTCACCAGATCGACCGAGCTGAGGTGGCCCGCCGCGATGGCCTTTGCGGCTTCGGTCGCGGTCAATGTATAAGGCGCGGTTTTCACGGCACGTATACGCCAAACAGATAGTCAGGCAGCCACAGCGCGATGCCGGGGAATTGATACATCAGCAACATCGTAAAGATCACGATCCCCAGATAGGGCATGATGCCGCGGAAAATCTCAATCAACTCGATCTGCTTTTTCAGCACACCTTTCAGGTAATAGGCCGACATCGCCATAGGCGGCGTCAGGAACGAGGTTTGCAGGTTCAGCGCCACCAGCATCGCAAAGAAATAGGGGTTCACGCCGAAGGGCTCCAGCAGCGGCAAGAAGATCGGCACGAAGATGATCAATATCTCTGACCATTCCAGCGGCCAGCCCAGCACAAAGATGATCAACTGCGCCAGGATCAGGAACTGAATCGTGGTCAGCTCCATTCCGATCACCCAATTGCTGATCAGATCATGCCCGCCAAGGTAGGAAAACACCGACGCAAAGGTCCAGGACCCCACGAACAGCCAGCAGACCATTGCAGTGGCCTTGGCAGTCAGGAACACGCTTTCCTTCAGCTTCTGCCAGGTCATCGACCGATAGATAACCGCAAGCACCATGCCCCCCATGGCACCCATCGCCGCAGCTTCAGCAGGTGTTGCAAGGCCACCAAGGATCGAGCCCAGAACCAGCGCGATAAGCACTGTCAACGGCACGAAAGACACCAGCAGGTCTTTGTAGATCTGCGCAGGTGGCGGCACCTCCTTGAGGTTCGGCTTGGGCGCCAGTGCGGGGTTGATCCAGACCCGGATCAGCACATAGACGATGTAAAGCCCCGCCAGCAGCAGCCCCGGAAACACCGCCGCCGCATAAAGCCGCAAGGGTGACAGATTGCCGATCGCGGCATAAACGATCAGCATGATCGAGGGCGGGATGAGAATGCCAAGCGTGCCGCCCGCACAGATCACCCCCGAGGCGAAGGATTTGTTGTAGCCCGCATTCGCCATCGCCGGAAAAGCCAAAAGCCCCATCAGGGTGACAACCGCACCGACGATCCCCGATGCGGTGGAAAACACCGCGCAGGTCAGAAGTGCCGCAATCGCCAGCGATCCCGGCAGATTGCGCGCCGCCATGTAAAGCGAGAAGAACAGCCGGTCGACGATATTGGCCCTCTCAACCACATAGCCCATGAACAAAAACAACGGGATGGCGACCAGCGTGTCATTTTCCATCACCGAATAGGTGTTCTGGTTCAACAAGTAGAAGATATTGTTGTTGAATATGTCCGAGAAGGTCTCGATACCGCCCTGATGATAGGCGTAATAGCCAAAGCCCACGCCCATCGCGATCAAGGTGAAGGCAATCGGGAACCCCAGCAATACCAACACAATGAACAGGCAAAGCATCAGGATGGCAACTTCGGGATTTGTCATCTTTTTGTCTTTCTACAAAAGCGAAGTCGCCTATTTGTGGTTGGGATCAACGGCAGGAACCATGGACATGTCCATATGCATCAGCATGTCCTCCGTCTCACGGACATCGTCCAGACGGTCCATCCAGACGCCTGTGCGCATGGCAATCCAGCAGCGCACCATTTCTGCCACGCCCTGAAGTAACAAAAGCCCACCGGCCAATGGTATCAATGTCTTGAAGAAGTAGATCTGAATGCGCGCGGGGCTGTTCCAGCTAACCTCTTTGTAGCGCCAACTGTCAGAGGCAATTTCCCAGCCAAACCAGAACAGCGCCAGAATTCCGGGGAAGAAGAACAAGATGTAAAGTGTGAAATCGACGCGCGCTTGCCAGCGGATTGAAAACAGCCGGTAAAGCACATCACCCCGCACATGGCTGTCTTGGGCAAGCGCATATGGCCCGGCCATCAAGAACAACGCACCATACATCTGCACCATCATATCAAACGCCCAAACGGTCGGCGAATTGAGCACATATCTTACGAAAACCTCGTAAGACACGGACAGCGTCAAAATCAGGATGCACCAGCCAAAGGCCCGGCCAACCCAAATGCTAAGCCCCTCAATGGCATGTACGAATTTCATCACTTAGCCCCTCACACGACCCAAGGTCCGGGGGCCAATTGAGACCCCCGGATCATTTCGCCATCGGTCAGATCAACCGAAGTAGTGATTGTAAGCCAGCTTGTAGTCAGGCTGATTGAGGTTCAGGTAGCCCATGACATTCTTGGCATAGACCTTCTGGCTTTCGATAACCTTGGCGAAGAACGGATCTTCCGCCGCGATACGGTCAACCACGACATCCCAGGCCGCAAGCTGCGCCGCCATAACGTCGTCCGGGGTGCGCCAGACATTCACGCCCTGCTCGTCGCGCAGAGTGTTCAGGTCATCGGCATAGCGCTTGGTGTTGTTCCAATAGAAGTTGGAGTTTTCAGCCTCGGACGCATATTTAAGGATCGCCTGAAGCTCTGCGGGCAGCGCTTCATAGGTCTTCTTGTTGAACGAGACTTCGAAGAATTCCTGTGACTGGTGATAAGAGGCCAGCATGTAGTCCTTGGACACATCTTGCATACCAAAGTCACGGTCAGAGGTTGGGTTGTTGAATTCAGCCGCGTCGATCAGGCCGGATTTCATTGCAGGCTGAATTTCACCGCCAGGCAGCTGCACGACCGACATACCCATTTCCAGCAACACATCCGCCGCAAGGCCAACGGTGCGGTACTTCAGGCCTTTCATTTGATCGGCTGAGGTAATCCGCTCTTTGAACCAGCCAAGCGGCTGCGCGGGCATCGGAGAGTTGAAGAAGGACACGATGTTCAGATCCAACGACGCCATCAGCTCATCGAAAAGCTCCTGACCACCGCCATAGTTGACCCAGCCCAGAACTTCCTGGCTGGACCAGCCAAAGCAAGGGCCGGTGCCGAACAGCGATGCGGTCTTTGACTTTGAATACCAATAGGCAGGCACGTAGTGGCATGCATCAAGAACGCCACGGTGCACAGCATCTTGCATCTGCGACGTCTTCACAACCGAATCGACGGCCAGAAGGTCAATCTTCAGCGCACTGCCGGCCATCGCATGAACCCGGTCCACATAGGATTGGGCATTCTCAAGAAAGATGCCGCCGCCCCAGGCCGCTTGCATTTTCAACGTGGTTGGCTCGGTCTGCGCAAGTGCTGGTGCTGCAAGTGCGGCTGCACCCACAACGGCCGTGCCACTCAAAAACTTTCTGCGATTAATCGTATCTGACATGTTTCCTCCCAAGAAACCGGGCCATTTTCGGCCCTGTAATATGACGGGCTATTGCCGCCTCTGATCATTCAGAGTTATCCGGAATAACGGGTCTAACCTGGGCCATCGGCGTCTGCCTGCCAAGCCTTCAGCCGTTTCACCGGACGTGTCATACATTCACCTTACCCGATGTTGGAATGCAAACAAGTCCAACAATCGCAGGCGAGGTGACGAAATGGTTATCGGGGGCGCGATCCGCCCTGCCCAAACCGACCGGCCCTTGCGCAGTTGCAGCCGGACGCGAAAACTGCATTCGTTCCGGGCATCGAGAAATGACAACGGCGCACCCATCCGACAAATGCGCGCCGTGACCGGCCTAATCACGATGTTCCTGCTGTGATGGCCAGACGCCGTAAAAACCAGCGCCTGCTGCCATCAACCGATATGCAAGGTCTTGACCTCTTGGTAATCCTCAAGCCCAAGCATGCCACCTTCGCGGCCATTACCTGACTGCTTGTAGCCACCAAAGGGCGAGCCGTAGTTAAAGCCACCGCCGTTGATGTGAATGGCCCCTGCCCGCAGCTTGGCGGCCACCCGCAAGGCGCGATCTTTATCGCCGGTCTGGACGTAAGCCGCCAAACCGTAGGGCGTGTCATTGGCAATACGGATCGCCTCGTCCTCATCCTCAAACGGGATGATCACCAAGACCGGACCAAAGATTTCCTCTTGCGCCACGCGCATGTCATTGCGCACATCGGCAAAGA
>JBATTI010000522.1:0-2018 GCA_049670445.1 Albidovulum sp.
CACCAAGACGGTGACCGCGCGCTGGCCCTCGGGCATCAAGGAAGGCGGCGAGTTCAACTTCAAAGCGATGGACTGACACCAGACCACGCGAAACGCCACTGAACGAGAAACGGCGCGTCCCTTGCGGGCGCGCCGTTTTTCATGGCCTCAGCGAGAATAGGGTTTATAGCGTTTCGCGTTAATCCTGAATCACCTAACGCTGCCTGAAATCAAAGATTTCACCGCGTTAGGTGATGAGTGATGTTTCAAGTTAAACGCGAAACGCTTTAGGTTACGCTTTGCGGCGGCGGCGGATAAATCCGATTGAACCCAGCCCAGCCAAAAGCGCCCAGCCCGCTGCCGGAAGCGGCACGGATGTCGGGTCTGCAAAGCTGACCGTGATCGAGCGGATGTAATAGGCCGAGGTGCTGAAATAGGCGCCGATCGCAAAGTTGAGTGCGGTACGCGGGGCCGCGAACGTATAGGTTGACGCCGCCAGAACATCCAGATCGCGCAGCACTGGCGTGCCGGTATTGGATGTGAACTGATCGAAATAGTCATTGCCGCTGATCGTGTTTGGCGCAAAGCTGACCGCATTCAGCGTCACCGCCTGAGAAAAGCTGAAAATCGCAGCATCATTATTGCCGCTGCCGTCGATTTGCGAGTTGTTGTCATTGGGCGAGCGCACACCAAGGCCCGAACCCGAATAGCTGCGCACCTGTGCCGCGCCGGTGATGTTGAAGCCATCAATATAGGTGCCGCCGGTAACGGACAGATTGACACCCGACAGCGCATAAGACAGCGAGCTTTGCCAGCCACCCTGATTGCCGCCGGTGAAATCGAAGGTCACCGTCGCGGCTGACGCCCCGGACGATATCGTGGCTGCAATAAACGCGCCGATACAGAATTTTAACAGCTTCATTCTTCTGGTCTTCTTTTCTATGTACAAAATACTTTGGCAAACTTCGTATTAGCTACCGGTATAAAGCGGCAAATTTGTGGAGATATTGTTACTTCTCCCCCGAGCCGTCGCCGATTGGGATATAAAGACGCCTTCTTGGTGGTATTATGCGCGCAAATGACCGCAGATCGCCTGCTGGTGCCCCCCGTAATACGCTTTTCAATGACGCCCGGTATTGCCAAACTCGAATCACGTCTTTGCCGCAGGAGGCCCCGGTGCACGACCAATCCACCCAACAACAGGCCGCAATTTTCGATATGGCGCGGCGTTTCGGGGCCGATCAGATTGCCCCCTTCGCAAGGGAATGGGAAAACGCGGGCACCATCCCGCGCGATCTTTGGGCCAGGGCGGCAGCGCTGGGATTTGGCGGGCTTTACGTCGGCGAAGATCACGGTGGATCTGGCCTGTCGCGGCACGATGCGACATTGGTGTTTGAGGCTTTGTCGATGGCCTGCCCCGCTGTTGCGGCCTTCTTGTCGATCCACAATATGGCCGCGGGCATGATCGCGCGTTTTGGCGATGCCCGGGCCCATGCGCGCTGGCTGCCGCGCGCGGTGGCGATGGAGACGATCTTTTCCTATTGCCTGACGGAACCCGGATCGGGGTCTGACGCTGCGGCCCTGCGCACCCGCGCCGAAGCCCGTCCAGATGCGCGCGGTGGCGGCTGGGTCTTGAACGGCACCCCGGGCCTGTCCTTTGGCCCGCCCGAAGACAAGGTGGGATGGCGCGCCCAACCAACCGCCCAAGCGCAGTTTGACGATTGCCTGACCCCGGCCCAGAACCTTCTGGGCGAGGAAGGGCGCGGCTTTGCCTATGCCGTGGCAGGCCTTGATGGCGGACGGTTGAACATTGCCGCCTGCGCCTTGGGTGGCGCCCAATACGCCATGGATAAGACGTTGATATATATATCAGAACGACAGGCATTCGGCCAGTCGCTTGACCAGTTTCAAGCCCTTCAATTCCGGCTTGCAGAGATAGAGGTAAAGCTGCAATCGGCGCGCTCTTTTTTGCATCATGCGGCCAATATGCTTGATGGTGGCGCGGCGGATGCGGCCAAATTTTGCGCCATGGCCAAGCT
>JBATTI010000523.1:0-2390 GCA_049670445.1 Albidovulum sp.
GACGCAGCGAATAGGCCAGCGACGTGACCATATAAAGCACGACCACGGCCAGAAACGCCGCATTCAGCATCGCCGCTATACCCAAGGCGATCACGCTTAACCCGACAAAACCCGCCATCCCGACCGGAATCGGCACCGTACCGCTGGCAAAGGGCCGGTTGCGTTTGGTCTGATGCTGGCGGTCGGCCTCCAGATCCAGCAGATCATTGACGATATAGATGGACGAGGCCGCCGCCGAAAACGCCACGACACCCCATAAGATCGGAATTAATGTAGCAATATCAAAACGATGAGAGGCGATCAGCGGCAAGAACAGCAAGATATTCTTGACCCATTGATGCGGCCGCATGGCCTTGATCAGCCCGCGCCAGCCTATCCCGCCTTCAAGTTCGACAACATTCCGGCCGCGCGCCGAAAGCAAGCGCGCCGAGGCGGCATGCCCGACAACCAGCGCGTGATCGGCCTTTTCCCAAACCGGCATATCGACGGCAGCATTTCCGGCATAGTCAAAGCCGCCTTCGCCAAAGGTCGCCACCAGCGCCTCGGCCTTGGCGCGCCCGGTCAGATTGGTTTCCCCGTCCGAGGCGAAAACCTGTTCAGACAGCCCGTATTCTGCCGCCAGACGGGTAACAAGGCTTTGGTCCGACCCGGAGGCAAGGACAACCTCGCGCCCGCCGATACGGCTTTGCAGCGCCAGATCCGCCACTTCGCCATTGACCGGCATCAGATCGGTGCGCAAATCGGCGATCTCGGCCAGTTCCGCCTTCAGCGCCGCACGGTTGTTCAGATGGCGCAGACAGGTCTTGAACGTCTCCCAAGGCGCCTTGCCCAAGCCACCCCAAAATGATTCCCACAACAAATCGGTCTTCAAAAAGGTCCCGTCCACGTCAAGGACGAGCGGTTTTATTGCAGTCATCCGAGGCTTATCCTTTCACGGCGAAAACGCATCCATCCGATACAAGTTCGGGCGGTGTTACGCAAAGGCCGCGTGCAACAGCCCAGGCGGCAAGCACTTTGGGCACATAATCGCGCGTTTCGGTATAAGGCGGCACCCCGCCATTGTTCTTCACGGCATTCTCGCCGGAATTATATGCGGCAAGCACCATCAGCGGGTCGCTGTCAAATTCCTTCATCAGCCAATCCAGATAGGCCACCCCCCCCTTTATGTTATCAACCGGGTCATTGCTGTCGACCACCCCGAACCGGTCGGCCGTCGCCGGAATAAGCTGCATAAGGCCCATCGCACCGGCCGAGGAAACCGCATCGGCCCGGCCCGCACTTTCAATACCGATCACCGCCAGAACCAGCGCTGGTGACACATCCGTGCCAATCGTGGCTTTCAGGATATCCGTCCCGTGACGCGCCGCAATATCTTGCAAAGACTGCAATCGCGGGGCGGTCACGATCGTGCCATCGGGGCCTTTGGTGAGTTGCGACAATGCTTGCGAAAACCGCCCGTTCTTATCCGCAATATTGGGCGAAACTTGATCCCAGAACCAGCTATAGGCCCCCGGCGCCACGCGCGGCGCCCCATAAGGCGCGCCCCCTTCGGGCAAAAGCGACGGATCTGCCCCGCCGCGCGGAATTGGGTTTTTGGGCATTGGCAAGGACGCGGCCAGGCGTTTTGCCTGTTCGACCGGATCAATCTGCACCGTGATGCGGTGTTTGTCTTCCGCTTTGGGCGCGGCGATGCGCTTGAAGGTGAAATCCGCAAAAGGCTCCGGCGCAGCCTGCGTTGGCTCAGCCTGGGCCTGATCGGCCTGCGTTGGTTCAGCCTGGGCCTGATCGGTCTGGGTCTGATCGGCCTGGGTTGGCACGGGCGCGGGCGCAGAAGCCTCTGCACTGTCCCCTTGGCTTGGGTCTGCCAATGCGGCAGCCGCAATTGCGCAACAAGATATTGCGGCCATTGTCATCCATCTGACGCCTGGCATCATGCCAATACCCTTGCTTGCCCGTCTCGCCGCCCAATACATACGGCCCGGCTGTGTTGCCATGGGGCCCATGCGGCGGTCGCCTCCGACGGCCTGTTAAGTGCCGCCGCATATAGTCGCAAGAATACAAACCAAGCGCACGATGTTTTATCGACCGGCACCGCCATTGAAATCGCGCTTTGGCCTTTAGGCAACATAAAACCGCCCTTTTGCGAAACAAACCTGCCAAAATCGCGGTCGTTGGCGCAGATCCGGCCGCTTACTGCCCTAAACAATTGCTAAAAAAGTACGATCGACGCCCAAATCGCGCCACGTTTATCCTGCCTATTAGGCCCATGCCGCGACGGAGACGGGATCAACCAAATCTCCCGGAAGACACGGATGGCGGACGACCAACGTTGTAACCCACGGAGAGAGACTATGGAATTTTTCAAACTGTATAAGAACTTCAAGAATGAC
>JBATTI010000524.1:0-2863 GCA_049670445.1 Albidovulum sp.
GTCGTCGCTCCCTATTACAAGGATATCGCTGATCATCTGGTGGCAGGCGCGCGTGCGGTGGCTGCGGGGGCGGGGGCAGAGGTCGATCTGGTCGAAGTGCCGGGGGCCTTGGAAGTGCCCGCCGCCATCGGCATGGCGTTTCGTATGGCCGATTACGATGGGTTTGTGGCGCTTGGCTGTGTCATTCGCGGCGAGACGACTCATTACGATACGGTCTGCAACGACAGTTCACACGCGCTGACGATGCTGGGGCTTTCAGGTGCCGCCGTCGGCAATGGTATCTTGACGGTTGAAAACCGTGCGCAGGCCGAGGTGCGCGCCGATCCGGCGGGCCAGAACAAAGGTGGCGGTGCGGCGGCTGCGGCCTTGCATCTGGTGGCTTTGTCGCGCAAATGGGCGCGTCAGACCAAAGGCATGGGCTTTCGCCCCGAAGGCGGCGCGTTTCGTATTGCCGGTACATCCGAAGGACCAACCCACGCATGAATGAAGCCGACCGCAAAGCCAAGCTAGACGAAAGGCGCCGGATGAAATCGGCGGCCCGGCTTTATGCCGTGCAAGCGTTGTTTCAGATGGAAGCGGCGGGCCAACCCTCTGACAAGGTACGCCTTGAGTTTGAGACCCACCGTTTTGGCGCCATCTATGAGGATGACGAGATGGCCGAGGGCGATCCGGATCTTTTTCGCGACATCATCGACGAGGCAGTGAACTGGCAAGCCAAGATTGACCAGATGACAGACCGCGCGCTGGTGGCGAAATGGCCCATCGACCGGATTGATCCGGTAATCCGCGCGCTTTTCCGTGCGGCGGGGGCCGAATTGATGGCCCCGGCGACGCCGCCCAAGGTGGTGATTACGGAATATGTTGACGTGGCGCATGCTTTCTTCCCAGATGGGCGCGAGGCGAAATTCGTCAACGCGGTGCTGGACCATATGGCGCGCGAGGCAAAACCGGAGGCGTTTTGATGCATATGGCCGCGCAGATCCTGATCGCTTTGATCGCGGCCCTGCATATCTATATCTTGTGGTTTGAGATGTTCGCCTGGGAAAGCCGGGGCCCCAAGATCTTTCGCAGTTTTCCGCGCGACCTTTTCGCCCCAACCAAGGTTATGGCCGCCAATCAAGGCCTTTATAACGGGTTTCTGGCGGCAGGGCTGATCTGGTCATTATGGGTGCAGGATGCGGATATGGCGCGCGCCCTTGCCACATTCTTTTTGGGCTGCGTGGCGGTGGCGGGCCTTTACGGTGCTGCAACCGCATCACGCCGCATTCTTTACGTGCAAGCCGTGCCCGCCTTATTGGCCCTTGCCGCCCTTTGGGGGCTGTGAAGCGAAACCTAATGACCGCCCGACGCGGTCATTGACCGGCCCCCTGTGCGGCTGCGAAAGCACCGTGCGGCCTTGGACGCGCTACGATGAAGGACGGGGGCGTTTCACGATACCTCGTTGAAACCGCGCAGCAGATCCAGCGCCTCTGGCATTGCGTTTGCTTGCAAGCCTTGCCAAAATTCATCGTCGTCGATGTTCGCAAACCCCGGAAATTTTGCCAGGTCCCCGGCATCAACATTTTTGAAGCCCATCGACCAATCGGGGAACATCCGGGCGTCTTCCTCTCCCTCATCAAGAGAGACAATCGTGTGGTGCCTTTTGTCTTGGGAAATCTTGCCCCACAAAGTCAGCAATGCATCTTTCGGGCCTTCAATGGCTTGAATGAAGTAGCCACCTTGGGTTTCTTCGCTATACCGGTAAAGCAGCAGCCCGGTTATTCCGGTGGCGGTATTATTGGCGCGACTTTTGTTCAAAAGCTCTGCCAGTTGGTCTGGCTTTTGGGGTGTTTTGGCCTTGCTGACGTAGACTATGTATTTCATGCCATCGGCTCCTGAGGGATCACGACTTCTATCATCATACGTCAGTTCCGCCAGATTGGATCATTGGCCCGGATCGCTGTGCAGCCCCGGCCACGCTGGTATTTTGCCCCCCCATATCTCATTCATTGCCCGATTGTCCGGAATTTTCGGCAATCGGCAACAAGAACGAAAAATCGCAGCCTTCGTCCGCCTGACCCACTTCGCTGGCATAAAGCCGGTCATATCCGCGCCGGGCCTCTGGCGGTACAACGGTTGACACCCAAGTGCTGCGGCGGCGGTCAAGTTCGGCGTCATCAACAAGCAAATCAATACGCTTTTCTTGCACCGACAGCCGGATGCGGTCACCGTTTCGGACCAATGACAAGGGCCCGCCAACCGCGCTTTCAGGGGCCACATGCAAGATGATCGTGCCAAACGCCGTGCCCGACATACGCGCATCCGATATCCGCACCATATCCTTGACGCCCTTCGCGCTAAGCTTTTTCGGGATCGGCAGATAACCGGCCTCGGGCATGCCCGACGCACTTTTCGGCCCGGCGTTTTGCAGGACCATGAAATCATCTTCGGTCACGTCAAGATCGGGATCATCGATGCGTTTGGCCAGATCCTCCAGCGAATGGAACACCACGGCCCGCCCCTCTTTTTCAAACAATCGCACGTCCGCGGCTGAGCGTTTCAAAATGGCGCCGCGCGGGGCGATATTACCGAAAAGTGCGACCAGCCCGCCTTGCGGTTCCAAAGGCGTGCTGGCCTTTGAGATTATGCGGTGGTCCACATAGCCCGGATCAACCTCAAGCCGGTCGCCCAGCGTCCCGCCGGTGACCGAGATGGTGTCAAGATGCAAGAGCGGCTTCAACTCGCGCAGGACCGCCCCCATGCCGCCTGCATAAAAGAAATCTTCCATATAGTCAGACCCGACAGGTTTGAGGTTGACCAGCACCGGTGTGCTTTCCGAAAGCGCGTTCAGCCGCGCAAGGGACACGTTGATGCCAAGCCGTCC
>JBATTI010000525.1:0-4357 GCA_049670445.1 Albidovulum sp.
GTCCGAAGTCGTGACCTTCCGGTCAATGGTGGTCGTGGGGCAGGGGCAAGATGCCAAGCGGGCGCTGACTGAAGTGAAGGCGGTGGATAATGCCTATCCGTTGATCGGGCAGGTGGTTCTTGATCCGCCGATTGATCTGGGCGTGGCACTTGCGGCGCAAGACGGCGTGCCGGGGGCTTTGCTTGACCCGGTTCTGGCGGACCGGCTTGGGTTGAAAACCGGCGATCGCTTTCGTCTGGGCACCAAGGAGTTTCGGTTTGCCGCCCGGCTTGCGCGCGAACCTGATAGCGCGTCCATGGGCTTTGGCTTTGGGCCGCGCAGCAGTGTGCTTGGAAGTGCGCTTGAAGGATCGGGGCTGCTGGAACCCGGCAGTCTTTTTGACACGCTTTACCGGTTGGAGCTGCCGGGGGACGCCGATCTGGACGCCTTGCAGCAACGCTCCGAGACGGCCTTTCGCGATACCGGAATGCGCTGGCGTGACGGGCGCAATGCGGCCCCCGGAGCGGACCGGTTCGTGCGGCGTATCGGGTCGTTCCTCACATTGGTCGGACTTGCGGGCCTTGCCGTGGGCGGCGTCGGCATTGCCTCGGCGGTGCGGGCCTATCTTGCGCGCAAGGTCGAGGCGATGGCGGTCTTGCGGGTCATGGGGGCCGAAGGCGGCACGGTTCAGGTGATTTATCTGATTGAGGTGGCCGTGGTCGGGCTTGCGGGTATTTTGGCGGGGCTGGCGCTGGGCATTGCCTTGCCGCTGCTGGCCGCCCCCCTGATGGCCAGCGCCTTGCCGATCCCGGTTGAGGTGCTGATCCGCCCCGCACCCTTGGCAGAGGCTGCGATATATGGGTTCTTGACGGTGGCGATCTTTGCCTATTGGCCGCTGGCCGAGGTGCGCCGCATTGGCCCTGCCGCGCTTTTTCGCGGCACCGGCGCGGTCAGGACCTGGCCCGGTTGGGCGGCGGTCACGGCGATTGCGGCTTTGATCGGTCTTTTGGTCGCCGTTGTCTTGGCCTTTGCCGAAACTGCATGGCTGGCGCGCTGGACCTTGGCGGGGATCGCGGCGGCGATGCTGCTTTTGGCGGTGACGGCCGCCGGGGTGCAGGCCCTTGCGCGCCGGTTGCGCGGGCAGGTCGGGCCTTTTGCCGGGCTGCGGCTGGCGCTTGCCTCTATCGGCGCGCCGCGCGGTGAGGCGGGTGCGACGATTCTGGCGCTTGGGCTTGGTCTGTCGGTTCTGGCGGCGGTCGGGCAGATCGACGTCAATCTGCGCGGCGCTATTGACCGCGAATTGCCCAAAGTGGCACCGGCGTTTTTCTTCGTTGATATCCAGCAAGATCAGATTGACGGCTTTCGCGAAAAGTTGGGTGCAATGGCGGGTGTCGCCCGTATTGAAACCGCACCAATGCTGCGCGGGGTGATTACCCGCATCAACGGCGAGGATGCGCGCAAAGTGGCGGGCGACCATTGGGTCGTGCGCGGCGACCGAGGGCTGACTTATGCCGACATCTTGCCTGAAAAAACCAAGATCACGGCTGGGGAATGGTGGCCTCAAGGCTATAGCGGGCCACCGCAGATCAGCTTTGCGGCCGAAGAGGCGGATGAGATCGGGTTGAAGCTGGGCGACAAACTTACCGTCAACGTCTTGGGGCGCGATATCGAGGCTGCGATCACCAGCTTTCGCGAGGTTGATTTTTCAAACGCCGGGATTGGTTTTGTCATGACCATGTCGCCTTCGGCACTGGCGGGCGCACCCCATACGTTCATCTCAACCGTCTACGCGGGCGCGGAGGTTGAGGCGAAGATTTTGGCGACGATCGGCGATGCCTATCCCAATATCACCGCGATCCGGGTCCGCGATGTGACCGAGCGTCTGGCCGAGGCTTTGGGGGCCATTGCGCAAGCCACGGCAATCGCCGCCGGGATCACGCTTCTGACCGGGGCGGTGGTCTTGATCGGCACGGCCTCGGCGGGGTTGCCTGCAAGGGTGCATGAAGCGGCGGTGTTGAAATCTTTGGGTGCGACGCGGCGCCAGATCTTTGGCAGTTTTGCACTGCGCGCGGCCCTGACCGGGGCGGTGGCGGGGCTGGTTGCGATTGGTTTTGGGGCGCTGGCGGGCTGGGCGGTGATGCGTTTCGTGATGGAGGGTGAGTTCACGTTTGCGCCCGGTTCTGCATCGGCCATTGTCGCCGGTGGCGCATTTGCATCGCTGCTGGCAGGGCTGGTTTTTGCCTGGCGGCCATTGGCGGCGCGACCGGCGCAAGTTCTTAGGTCGCGGGACTGACGAAGCGGGCAAGGCGCAAGGCATTGGTCACCACAAAGACCGACGACAGCGCCATGGCCGCCGAGGCCAGCACTGGCGACAAAAGCATGCCGTTCAGCGGGTAAAGCACGCCCGCCGCCACCGGGATCAACAGCACGTTATAACCAAAGGCCCAAAAGAGGTTCTGGCGGATGTTGCGCAAAGTGGCGCGCGACAGGTGGATGGCATCGGCGACGCGGGAAGGATCGCTTTGCATCATCACCACCTCGGCCGCCTCGATGGCCAGATCGCTGCCGCCCCCCATGGCAATGCCCACGTCGGCGGCGGCAAGGGCGGGGGCGTCATTGATACCGTCACCGACAAAGGCCAGCTTGCCGGTCTGCGCAAGCTGTTGCAAAGCCGTGACCTTGCCTGCGGGCAAGACCCCGGCGATCACATCGGTGATGCCAAGGCGCGTGGCCACGGCATTGGCGGTGCGGGGGGTATCGCCGGAGATCATCACGGTTTTGATACCCATGGCCTGAAGCGCGGCAATCGCGCCGGGGGCAGAGGGGCGGATCGGATCCGCGACCGCGATCAGCCCGGCAAGCCGGTGGTTTTCGGCGACAAAGATCGGGGTTTTGCCTTCGCTTGCAGCTTGATCGGCGGTGGCGGCCAGCGCATTGAGATCAATGCCCTGGGCCTGCATCGCGCTTGCATTGCCGATCAGTACCGTCTGGCCTTCTACCACCGCCGAAAACCCCAGACCGGGCAGGGCTTGGCCGTCTTTGGCGCGGGCAAGGGGCAGGGCGCGGGCGTTGGCCTCATCAATAATGGCGCGGGCCAGCGGGTGTTCCGAACCGGCCTCGGCGGCGGCTGCGATGGCGAGGGCGTGGTTGGGATCAACGCCGGGGGCGGGCCAGATATCGGTCAGGCGCGGCTGGCCTAGGGTAAGTGTGCCGGTCTTGTCAAAAGCCACGATGGTTGTGGCCGCCAGATTTTGAAGCGCATCCCCCCGGCGAAACAGCACCCCAAGCTCTGCCGCGCGGCCCGAGCCGACCAGAACCGAAACCGGGGTGGCAAGGCCCATGGCGCAAGGACATGCGATGATCAGCACCGAAATGCCAGCGACCAGCGCGTGGGATATAGCCGGTTCCGGCCCGATAAAATACCACAAGACCGCGGTTGCAAACGCCAGTGCCATAACCACCGGCACGAACCACAAGGTGATACGGTCAACCAGCGCTTGTACCGGCAGCTTCGTCGATTGCGCATCCTCGACCAGCCTGATGATCTGCGACAAGACGGTATCGCCACCGGTGGCTGTGACGCTATAGGTAAGATTGCCGGTGCCGTTCACCGTGCCACCCGAAACGGCGGCCCCTTCGTCCTTTTCTACGGGCACGGATTCGCCGGTCAGCATGCTTTCATCGACAAAGCTGTGACCGGTGGTGACAATCCCATCGACCGCGACTTTTTCACCGGGATGCAAAAGCACCTCATCCCCGCGGCGCAGGTCTGCTACCGGCACCAGGGCGGGGCCGGTGGCGCGCAAGACCGTGGCGGTATTGGGTTGCAGCTTGGCCAGACGCCCGATCGCAGCACCGGCGCGGCCCTTGGCGCGCGCTTCAAGCATACGGCCCAACAAGATCAAGGTGACGATGCTGGCGGCCGCCTCATAATAAACTGCGCGCGCGGCCTCGGGCAAAAGCTGGGGCGCATAGGTGGCGATGGCCGAATAGAAGAAGGCGGAACCTGCGCCAAGCGCCACCAAGGAATTCATCTCGGGCGCGCCGCGCAAAAGGGCGGGGATGCCGTGGGTCAAGAACACCCGCCCCGGCCCCAAAAGCACTGCGGCAGTCAGCAACGACTGAAGGATGGCCGAACCTTGTGGGCCAAGATTGGCCATTTGCCAGTGATGAAAGGCGGGCCAGGCATGTGCGCCCATCGCCAAAATCACCACCGGCAAGGTCAGGGCTGCGGCAAGAAGGAAGCGTTGTCGCAGCTGGGCAGTCTCAGCGCCTTGGCGGTCGATTTGTGGGTTGGGTTTTTCGTCGCGTCGCGGATGGGCCGCATAGCCCGCCTTGGTCAGGGTGGTTGCCAGCTCGTCCGGAGACGTTGCGCCAA
>JBATTI010000526.1:0-3682 GCA_049670445.1 Albidovulum sp.
CGATTACCTTCTGCACAGAGTTCATTGAACATCTTGAAGACCTGTACGACAAAACCACAACCGAATAAGACCCAGACAAGAAGGTTTAGCGCTTTGATAAGACGTGATGTACTAAGCGGGATGGGGGCCTTGGGTGCGATGACTTTTGCAGGGCCTTCTTTCGCGCAATCCGGTGATGGATTTCATGTTCCGCCGGAAGAGGCACCGCACCAGCGCACGTTCATGCAATGGCCCGTTAATCGGCGCGTTCATCCTGATCGGGTGTTTCTGGGCATGGCGCAGCAAACGATTGCTGATATCGCCAACGCCATCTCAGAGTTTGAGCCGGTCACCATGCTGGCGGCAAGCGCTGATCATCCGGGCGCGCGTCGGCTGCTATCGGATCGTGTGGAGCTTTGGGACATTCCAACCGAAGATCTGTGGTGTCGTGATGCTGGGCCGATCTTTGTGGTGGATGGCAAAGGCGGCATCGCCGTGCGTCATATCCGGTTCAACGGCTGGGGCGAAAAACAGGTCAATCTGCGCGACAGTCAGATCGCCGAACAAGTCGCAAGTCGTCTTGGGTTGAAGCTGCTTCCCACTGGCTTGCGTGGTGAAGCAGGCGGCGTGGAACAGGACGGTCACGGCTTGTTGCTGGCGCATGAAAGCTCCTGGGTGAACGACAATCGCAATTCGGGGCTTTCGCGCGACGAGGTGGAAACCCGCCTTTTGCGGGCCTATGGCGCAGAGCGGATGATCTGGTCTGCGGGCGTGCAGGGCGAAGATATCACCGACTATCACATCGACAGTCTTGCGCGGTTTACGGGGCCGGGTCGGGTGCTGATCAATCTTCCCGACGAACTCGATTTGTCCGATCCGTTTCACGCGGCAGCGGCCGATACCCATGACCGCCTTGTTGCCGAAGGGCTTAAAGTGGAGGTCATTCCCGAACCTGTGCGGCGGCGCATAGACAGTATCGATTTTGTGGCTTCATACGCTAACTACTACGTATGCAACGGCGGTGTGATTGCGGCCCAGTTCGGGGATCGCGAGACAGATCAAATCGCCAAAGATGCCTTGGCCCGACATTATCCGGGCCGCGAAGTTATCACATTGAACGTCGACCCATTGGGCGAGATGGGCGGTGGCATCCACTGCGCCACACAACAAATGCCCGCTACATGAATTGGATGTCACGCCATGCACCTGCGCTTGAAGCGGTCGCCGCGACCGTAACTGCTTTGGTTGCAGTGGCCGCCCTGATCGGTGTGAAGTTCCAGCTGGATGAAGCAGACCGGATCCAAAAGGCCCAGTCCGCCCGCGAAGCTTACCGCGCCCACCTTGCCCTTGCCGCGACCCTCCCGCAATTTGCCCTGCCCAAGGATGCCTGCCAGTTGATCCAGTCCGATCAAGCCGGGGCATATACCGCCTTCGTCGATCATCTTCTTTATTCCGCCGAGCAGATGCTGGAGGTGAGCGATGGATGGGAAGAGACGTTCCTGACGGAACTTGCCGTCCATAGCGACTACATTTGCGCAGCAGGTGGGCCATTGGGGGAAACTGAGGATACGGCCCGCCTCATATCGCGCTTCAAAGGCAGAAGTTGCCCCGAATTATCGACCTGCCAAGACGCCAGGGAATAGATCAAAGCAAATGGCAAAAACGCTAAAGCGGCCCTTGCTTGACGACGCATCGAATGCAGGCTCCGCCCGCATTGCTGACCTCAGGCCATTTGATCTCTTGTGAACGCACACTTTCCCTAACCTTTTCCCTTGCCCTCCTGTTGACCGTCCCCTATAGGAACGCATCTTGCGATGCCGGGTGACTGGGATTCGCTTGTTCATCATTGACTCCACCGGATGAAGGGTGACCCGTAAGGGCCCTCTGGTGATGTGAGAAGGAAAAGGCGCATGAACGCCACGGAACTAAGGGCCAAGACGCCCGACCAGCTGCGCGACGACTTGCTCGCGCTGAAAAAGGAAGCCTTCAACCTGCGCTTCCAGCAGGCCTCTGGCCAAATCGAAAACACCGCTCGTATGCGTGCCGTCCGTCGTGACGTTGCCCGTATCAAGACGGTCATGACACAAAAAGCCGCTGACGCGGCGGCGAACTGAGGAGCGCGGCATATGCCCAAACGTATTTTGCAAGGCGTCGTGACCTCGGACAAGAACGAGCAGACGATCACCGTTCTGGTTGAGCGTCGCTTCAAACATCCCTTGCTGCACAAGATTGTGCGTAAGTCCAAGAAGTACCGGGCGCATGATGCGGCCAACCAGTACAAGGTCGGTGACCAAGTTCGCATTGAAGAATGCGCGCCGATTTCGAAAACCAAACGCTGGACAGTGGTGGTTGAAGCTTCGGCTTGATCTGACACTTTCCAGTTCAATCGAAACCCTGGGGAATAAGCCCCAAAGGTCGGGAGAAACCAAATGATCCAGATGCAGACCAATCTGGATGTAGCTGATAACTCAGGCGCTCGCCGGGTTCAGTGCATCAAGGTTCTGGGTGGTTCCCACCGTCGCTATGCAAGCGTCGGAGACATCATTGTGGTGTCGGTTAAGGAAGCCATCCCGCGCGGTCGCGTGAAAAAGGGCGACGTCCGTAAGGCCGTTGTCGTGCGCACCGCCAAAGAAGTTCGCCGTGATGACGGCACCGCAATCCGCTTTGACCGCAATGCCGCTGTCATCTTGAACAACCAAGGTGAACCGCTTGGCACGCGTATCTTCGGGCCCGTGGTGCGTGAATTGCGCGCCAAGAACTTCATGAAGATTATCTCGCTTGCTCCGGAGGTGCTCTGATGGCTGCGAAACACAAAAAAGGCTATAAGATCGTCGTCCTTGCCGGCAAGGACAAGGGCAAGCAGGGCGAGATCGCTTCTGTAAACCCGGCGGCCAACAAGGCTGTGGTTGAGGGCGTGAACATCTCGATCCGCCACACCCGTCAGACCCAGACCGAACAGGGCGGCCGTCAGCCGAAGGCGATGCCGATTGATCTGTCGAACCTGTCGCTTATCGATAAAAACGGCAAAGCAACCCGCGTTGGCTTCCGTATGGAAGGCGACAAGAAGGTGCGTTTCGCCAAAACCACGGGAGACGTGATCTGATGCTTGACACCAGCACATATACCCCGCGCCTGAAGGCGGCATATCATGCCACTTTCCGCGCCGCCTTGAAGGAAGAGTTTTCCTACAAGAACGAGATGCAGATCCCGCGTCTGGACAAGATTGTTCTGAACATGGGCGTCGGCGAAGCGGTCAAGGACACCAAGAAGGTCAAAGCGGCAGCGGATGAGCTGACGCTGATTGCCGGCCAGAAGGCCGTGATCACCAAGGCCAAGAAATCCATCGCTGGTTTTCGGGTACGTGAAGAGATGCCGCTTGGCGTCAAGGTCACGTTGCGCGGCGACCGGATGTATGAATTCCTTGACCGTCTGATCACCGTAGCCTTGCCCCGCGTTCGTGACTTTCGCGGCGTCAAGGGCACGTCTTTTGATGGCCGTGGCAACTATGCGATGGGCCTGAAGGAACAAATCGTGTTCCCCGAGATCGACTTCGACAAGGTCGATGAGATCCTCGGCATGGACATCATCATCTGCACCACCGCGAAAACTGACGCGGAAGCGAAGGCGCTGTTGAAGCAATTCAACATGCCCTTCACCAGCTGATCGCGGAGGAACGAGGAAAAATGGCCAAGAAATCCATGGT
>JBATTI010000527.1:0-1543 GCA_049670445.1 Albidovulum sp.
GGCTTGGGCAACGTGGGCTATCACGCGGCAAAGTTCTTGTCGGAAGAGGATGGCGCCAAGATCACGGCCATCATTGAACGCGACGGTGCCTTGATCGACGACAAAGGCATTGATGTCGAAGACGTGCATCAATGGATCGTCAAGACCGGCAGCATCAAGGACTATGCCGGTGCCACATTCACCGCCGACGGCGCCAAGGTGCTTGAAAAAGAATGCGACATCTTGATCCCGGCGGCGATGGAAGGTGTCATCAACAAAGAGAATGCCGCGCAGATCAAGGCGAAGCTGATCATCGAGGCTGCGAACGGGCCGATCACCTTTGGGGGCGATGAGATTTTGCGCCAAAAAGGCATTGTGATCATTCCCGATATGTTCGCCAATGCCGGTGGTGTGACGGTTTCCTACTTCGAATGGGTCAAGAACCTGTCGCATATCCGTTTTGGCCGCATGCAGCGCCGCCAAGAAGAACACCGCCACGAGCTTTTGGTGAATGAACTGGAGCGGCTATCGTCAGACAAGGGGCTTGGCTGGACGATGTCGCCGGATTTCAAGACCAAATACCTGCGCGGTGCCGGCGAATTGGAACTGGTGCGTTCGGGCTTGGATGACACGATGCGCGGCGCTTATCAGGCGATGCGCGAGGTCTGGCACGGGCGCGGCGATGTCGAAGACCTTCGCGTTGCGGCCTATGTGGTGTCAATCGGGCGGGTGGCGCAGGCCTACCGTTCCAAAGGTCTTTGAACAGGGCCTTTCGCCGAAAAAAACAAAAGACACGTAATTAGGGCCGCATAAGCGGCCCTAATTGCTTTTGCGGGCCATAGCGACGCGAAATTGTCGCAAAAAAGCTTGGCCTTTTGGCGCTGGCATCGCATGAATGTAAAAAGCGCCGCGCGATGGTCAGTGCAAAGTGAACAAGGCGCAGGAGGGGCGGGGCATGCGCTATTCAGCACTCAAGGTTTTCACCGAAGGTCTATTCGGCAATAAAGGCTGGACGCCCGCCTGGCGGACGCCCGAGCCGAAACCAGCCTATGATCTGATCATCATTGGCGGCGGCGGGCATGGTTTGGCCGCGGCTTATTACCTGGCCAAGAACCACGGGATCACCAATATCGCGGTGCTGGAGAAGGGCTATCTTGGCGGCGGCAATGTCGGGCGCAACACGACCATTGTGCGCGCCAATTACTTTTTGCCGGGCAATCAGGAATTCTACAGCCATTCGCTCAAGCTTTGGGAAGGGTTGGAGGCGGATCTGAACTACACCGTCATGCATTCGCAGCGCGGGTTAATCAACCTGTTCCACAGCGACGGGCAGCGCGACGCTTTCGCCCGGCGCGGCAATGCGATGATCAACCAAGGCGATGATGCCGAACTTCTGGACCGTGAAGGCGTGCGCCGCCATCTGCCCTATCTGGATTTCGAACAGACGCGCTTTCCGATCTATGGCGGGCTGTTGCACCGGCGCGGCGGCAGTGCCCGCCATGATGCGGTGGCCTGGGGTTATGCGCGCGGGGCGGACAAGCGCGGGGTGGATCTGATCCAGAAT
>JBATTI010000528.1:0-2723 GCA_049670445.1 Albidovulum sp.
TGGCTGCTTTCTGGTGCGCTTGGCGATCTGGGCCGCGAAACCATGCTTGGCGGCCAGCGCGCCGTACCCGCGCGCCTGATCGAAAGCGGGTTTGCTTTCCGCCATGACACGCTGGCCCCGACCTTGCGCAAGATTACCGGGGCGAAGAACGGAGGGGTGCCGGTACCCTGAAGTGTTTCGGCACTACCTTGATGCATGATCTATCACCTAACGCGCCCAAAGCGGTCGCGGGGTCTTGCCATAGCTCATTGCAGATCTGGCGGCAGGATCGCTTGGGGCAGGTTCTGGTAGCATACCGGCCGTAGGAAACGGCGGATCGCCATGGTGCCAACGGAGGTGGCACCGAAGTTTGTGGAAGCCGGATAGGGTCCGCCGTGAACCATCGTGTCGCTGACCTCCACCCCGGTGGGAAAGCCGTTGGCCAGGATCCGGCCTGCCTTGCGTTCCAGAATCGGCAGGAATCCGGCAGCGGTCTGGTGGTCTGCGGCATCCAGGTGGAGCGTGCAGGTCAGCTGGCCCTGCAGGTTGCGGGCCAAAGCGCGCATTTCCTCAGTGTTTTCGGCCGTGACGATCACACCAAGCGGGCCGAAAACCTCTTCGCCAAGTAGGTGGTTGTTCAGCCAGTTATGCGCGGTCGTGGCATAAAGGTAGGGCGTGGCGCGACGCAGATCGCAGGTCGAGCTAAGAATTTCACGAACCCCGCTTGTCGCGGCAATCCGGCTTTGGCCATCGCGGTAGGCGGCGGCAATCGCGTCGGTCAGCATGGTCTGTGCGGGGGTGTCGGACAGTGCCTTTGCTGCCGCCGCCGCGAACCGATCCGCAGGATCACCCGCCAAAACCACGGCGATGCCGGGGTTGGTGCAAAATTGGCCCGCCCCCATTGTCAGCGACGCAGCCCAGCCTTTGGCAATCTCGTCCCCCCGGGTTTTGAGGGCATGTTCAAAAATGAACATCGGGTTGACCGAGCCCAGTTCACCAAAGAACGGTATTGGCTCGGGCCGGGCGGCGCAAAGATCAAACAGCGCCCGCCCGCCTGCCAAGGATCCGGTAAACCCGACCGCCTTGATCAGCGGATGCTGGACGATGGCGGCACCCACCCCGCGGTTGCCGCCCTGAATCAGGCTGAACACACCCGGATGGACCCCGCATTTCCGGATCGCGGCATGGACCGCGTCGGCGATGATTTCGCCGGTGCCCGGATGCGCGCTGTGGCCTTTGACGACAACCGGGCAGCCTGCGGCCAGGGCGGCGGCGGTGTCACCGCCTGCGGTCGAAAAGGCCAGCGGGAAGTTTGACGCGCCAAACACCGCCACCGGGCCGATCGGGCGCTGCATCATCCGAAGATCCGGGCGCGGCAGCGGCTGGCGATCTGGCAGGGCGGCGTCATGCCGACGGTCAAGATAGGCGCCTTGCAAGATATGCCCGGCGAAAAGCCGCAACTGCGCGGTGGTGCGGCCACGCTCGCCTTGAAGACGCGCTTCGGGCAGGCCGGTTTCGGCGCAGCCGATATGCGTGATCGCCTCGGCGCGGGCCTCGATTTCATCCGCGATGGCGTTCAAAAAGGCTGCGCGGCTGTCGCGGGTTGAGGTACCAAAGCTCCAGAAAGCCTCTTCTGCGGCGCTGGCGGCATCGTTCACATCGCTGAGGCGTCCAACGGAATACGGCAAAGCTGCACCGGTTGCGGGGGCGGATAGAAAGCTGGCATCCCCTGCGACCCACTTGCCCGCAATGAGGTGTTTTCCGTGTGGTTGGTACATGTTTCGGCCTCTTATTTTCGAAGTTTCAAGCAATTCCGCATTAATGGATATTGTATCCAGGCATGTCCGGAGGTGCAACGCACAATCCCTCCCCCTCCCTTGGAAACCCTGTTCAGGCGGGGATCAATGGCCCTCTTTTGCCCGGTTTTCTGCGACCAGTTTCAAAAGCTGCTCTTTTGTGCGGCTCAGGTGTCGGATCAAAATGGCGCAGCCGCCATCGGTATCGCGCGCCTGTGCCATGGCCAGCAGATCGCGATGCTCTTTCTTGGCGGGCTCACGTTGTTTCATGACGCTCAGATGCATCCGCACATAGCGGTCAGAATGGGTGCTGACGCCCTTCAGAATATCATTGGACAGAGTGCGATCAGCCGCCCGGTAAAGGGCCGAGTGATACTGAAAATTCAATGCGCCCCATTTTGCTACATCATCTGCGTCATAGGATTTCTCCATCTCGCCCAGCAGTTTTTCGCACAGGGCAAAATCGGTTCTGGTCATGGCAGGTATGGCCCTTTTGAACAGATCGGCCTCCAGCAGCATCCGCAAATCGAAAATCTCGCCAATCTCGCGCAGTGAGTGTTTGGTGACCGAAGCGCTGCGATTGTTGGTCAGTTGCACCAGCCCCTCGGCATCGAGCCTTTTCAACGCCTCGCGGATCGGCATGCGCGAGACATCGTATTCTTCGGCAAGCGTTTCTTGGCGAATTGCTTCGCCTTCGGCCAGCTCTCCGCTTAGAATCCGCTCGCGCAGATCATTTGCGATGATGTCGGGCAGGCTGTGTTTTTCGATGCTGCGCTTGGGCTTCATGATCGGTCAAATCCTATTTGCATTTGGGATACATCATAGGGTGTGGCTTGGGTTCAATCTGCCTTAGCCGTAGCTTGCCACGGGGTCGCCCAAAGCCTCATATATCGGGGTGATGCCAAGGCCGGGCCGGTCGGGGGCGGTCATGCGGCCGTTGACGCGTTT
>JBATTI010000529.1:0-2832 GCA_049670445.1 Albidovulum sp.
AAGGTATTGAGAACATAAGATGAAAACATTATTGATCACTTGCTTTGCAATCACTTTTTCAACTGCGGCAATGTCCGCCGACCGCGTCTTCGAATGCCATGGATCCTCAGCGCAAGAGAAGGCCTCCGAGGTCACATTGACGAAATATGATGGCCAGAACAAAGGCCAGATCACACTTGATGGGTTTCAGACCGATCTTGATGTTCACAACGGCCTTGGGACGCTGAATTTTCTTTTTGTCGATGCGACACAAGTCTTCAGCTATACCGTGAACCCCGAAAATCAAACCTACGACTATTCAGCCTCGGGCAAGATCGCAGGTCACGGCAAGGGAACCTGTACGGAAGTCACCGGTTAACGCCACATTCCCCCTTCGTAACACCTTGTGCGCCGATCAATTTGCGGGCATCAATTGGATGCAGCCGGGATACATCGGCGCAGGGTATTGCGGCCCACTAAAGCCGCAGCCAGACATAGCTTGGGATGCCGCATTCATGAGGCGGCATCCACCTTAAGCTCTGGGAAGGGGGACTTTGTTTGTCGGGATTTTTTGAACGCCCAGGTGCGCCGCGGTGTCATGCGCTGATCAATGGCGCACAGACGCTCATGTTTGAGGCGAACCTCCGCCCGGACCCGCACGAACCGGGTTATTTCCGGGTAATGCGTTGATGGACTTTCTTAACGCAATCGTCGCATTGACCAATTTCGTTCTGGTGCCGGCAGCATCCTACGGGGCGCAATTGGCGCTTGGTGCACTTGGTGCCACGTTGATCTATGGTATCTTGCGCTTCTCCAATTTCGCCCATGGCGACACGATGTCATTCGGAACCGCAATGGTCGTTTTGGCCACATGGTGGCTGCAAAGCCACGGCGTTCACTTTGGCCATTTGCCAACAGCCCTTCTGGCCCTGCCCTTTGGCATCTTGATGACGGCCCTTCTGGTTTTGGGCACGGACCGAACCATTTACCGATTTTACCGTAAGCAAAAGGCATCATCCGTCATTCTTGTTATCGTCTCGATGGGGGTCATGTTCATCATGTCTGGCCTCACACGTTTTATCATCGGAGTGGAGGAGATCCGTTTTTCCGACGGGACCAAGTTTGTCATGACGGCCAATGGTTTCAAGGCGGCCACCGGACTTGACGAGGGATTGGCGATCAGGTCGACACAAGCGCTGACCCTGATCACCGCATTCGCCGTAATGATCGCCCTTTTTTGGTTTCTCAACAAGACCCGCAGCGGCAAGTCGATGCGGGCCTTTTCGGACAATGAAGATCTGGCACTGTTGTCCGGCATCAACCCAGAGCGGGTCGTGACCATCACATGGATTATCGCATCTGGCCTCGCCGTCATTGCGGGCACCCTGTACGGGCTTGATAAAAGTTACAAAACTTTCAACTACTTCCAGCTTTTGCTGCCCATCTTCGCGGCTGCAGTTGTCGGCGGCTTGGGCAATCCCTTGGGGGCAATTGCCGGGGGGTTCCTTGTCGCTTTTTCCGAGGTCGGCTTTACCTATGCCTGGAAAAAGGTTGCGACATATCTTTTACCCGAAAGCCTGGCCCCTGACGGTTTGATGCAGCTTATGTCAACCGACTACAAATTCGCCGTCAGCTTTGCCATTCTCATTGCGGTGTTGCTGTTCAGGCCGACGGGCATATTCAAGGGAAAAGCGGTATGAATATCAACATTCGCAATATTGCGTTGTTTGGTTTTGTAGGCTTGCTCTTGCTGCTTGAAGGGACTTTGCAAAACCAGTTCTTTGCCGGCAGCTGGAACACCATGTTGGGCATCGTCAACATGGGGCTTTTATCCGCCATCATGGCGCTTGGTGTGAATGTGCAATGGGGCTATGCCGGGCTTTTCAACGTCGGGATCGTGGGGTTCGTTGCCATCGGTGGGCTGGCTCCGGTTCTAATCTCAACCCCGCCGGTGGTTGAGGTGTGGACGGCGGGCGGCGCATGGCGGCTGATCGCGGGTCTTTTGGCGGGTGTCGCGATAGTTGGCTTGGGCATCACGGTGAATGCAAGAACAACGGGGCGAACCCGGTTAGTGGGGGTGCTTGCGATCATCATCGGCGGCTTTTTCCTTTACCGCGCCATTGTGGACCCCGCCATCAACCTGATCGAGCAAAACGACCCCGCAACTTACGGCAATATTGGTGGGTTCGGGCTGCCGGTTCTGGTGTCCTGGCCGGTGGGCGCATTGCTTGCGGCGGCGGCGGCCTGGGTTATTGGCAAGACCGCGTTGGGCCTGCGCTCTGACTACCTTGCGATTGCAACGCTTGGCATCGGAGAGATCATCGTTGCGGTCATGAAAAACGAAGACTGGCTGGACCGCGGCGTAAAGAACATCATCAACATCCCCCGCCCCTATGTTGTTCCGCGCGAAATTGATTTGCAACAAAGCAGCAGTTTCAGCGACTGGGCGATCGGCATGGGCTGGGATCCGGTCACCGCATCGACCATCATCGTCAAACTGCTGTTTTGCGGCTTGTTCTTGGTGGTCTTGCTGGCGCTGATCTGGGCGTCGGAACAAGCGCTGAACAGCCCCTGGGGCCGCATGATGCGCGCCATCCGGGACAATGAAACCGCCGCCCGCGCGATGGGTAAGAATGTAACCCACCGTCATTTGCAGATATTCATTCTGGGATCTGCGGCCTGCGGTTTGGCGGGCGCGATGATGGTGACACTGGATGGTCAGCTGACGCCGGGAACATATAACCCCCTGCGCTTTACTTTTCTGGTCTGGTTGATGGTCATTGTTGGCGGGTCTGGCAACAACTGGGGTTCGGTGCTTGGCGCGTTTTTAATCTGGTTCTTGTGGATCAAGGT
>JBATTI010000530.1:0-2036 GCA_049670445.1 Albidovulum sp.
CGTGGGCAGGCCAAGCGCCACGCCGACCGCTTCATAGGTCAGCTGGCCCGCATGGACGTTCAGGCCCGCCAGAAGATGCGCATCATCGGCGCAGGCTTTCTTCCAGCCCTTGTTGGCAAGTGCGATCATGAACGGCATGGTGGCATTGCCAAGGGCCAGCGTCGAGGTGCGCGCAACCGCGCCCGGCATGTTGGCCACGCAGTAATGCATGATGCCGTCAACGTCATAGATCGGGTCTTGGTGGGTGGTGGCTTTTGAGGTTTCAAAGCAGCCGCCCTGATCGATGGCAACATCGACAAGCGCCGCACCGGGCTTGAGTTCCTTGAGCTGCGCGCGCGAGATGAGTTTTGGGGCAGCGGCACCGGGGATCAGCACCGCGCCAATGATCAGATCGGCCTGACGGGCATATTCGATGGTATTGCCTTCCGAGGCGTAGCTGTTCTTGAACGTGCCGCCAAAGACATCGTCCAGATAGCGCAGACGCGGGATCGAGCGGTCAAGCACGGTGACATCCGCGCCCATGCCCGCGGCGATTTTCGCCGCATGGGTGCCGACAACACCGCCACCGATAACCAGAACGCGGGCCGGGCCCACACCGGGAACACCACCCAAAAGCACGCCGCGACCGCCATTGGCCTTTTGCAAGGTCCAGGCACCAACCTGCGGGGCCAGACGACCGGCAACTTCCGACATTGGCGCCAAAAGCGGCAAGCCGCCATTGCGGTCGGTCACGGTTTCATAAGCGATGCAGGTCGCACCGGAGGCCAAAAGATCCTTGGTCTGCTCCGGATCGGGTGCCAGATGCAGATAGGTAAACAGGATCTGACCTTCGCGCAGCATCTTGCGCTCGACCGCCTGAGGCTCTTTCACCTTCACGATCATATCGGCTTGCGCGAAAACCTCGGCGGCCGTTGCGATGATTTTGGCCCCGGCGGCGGTGTAGTCGGCATCGGAGAAGCCCGCGCCAATACCGGCATTGGTTTCAACGATAACGTCATGGCCATTGGCCACCGCTTCACGCGCCGCATGCGGCGTCATGCCGACGCGGAATTCTTGGGGTTTAATTTCCTTGGGGCAGCCGATTTTCATGTTGGAATCCTCCCGAAATACATACGCGTCATGATGCGACAGGATCCACGCAATTGCTTTGTAAAGAACGGTGGTGTTAGCGGTATAATTTGGTAGTATCTTCGAAGAAATTGCCACTACGCAGAAGGATCGTGCGCCATTATGGAATTAGACGCGACAGACCGCCGCCTTCTGGCGGCCTTGCAGAAGGAAGGCCGTGTCACCAATGCCGAACTTTCCGAACGGGTGAACCTGTCACCCTCGGCCTGCCACCGGCGCGTGCAGCGCTTGGAACAAGAGGGCTATATCGACGCCTATGTAGCACTTTTGAACGCCAGAAGGCTGGGCCGCCCAACCACGGTTTTTGTGGAAATTACCCTGTCAGGTCAGGCCGATGAGGTGTTGGAAGCGTTTGAGCGTGAAGTGCGCCGGGTGCCGGATGTGCTTGAATGCCATCTGATGGCGGGGACGGCGGATTATCTGCTGAAAGTCGTGGCGCATGACACCGATGATTTCGCCCGCATTCACCGCCAGTATCTGGCGCGCCTGCCGGGCGTGGCGCAGATGCATTCGTCATTCGCGCTGCGCACGGTTTTCAAGACCACCGCAATTCCGGTTTGATGGCGCAGGCTTGATGCAGCCCATGCCGGCGGCGAAACCCGTCAGCTTCGCAAACCGGTTTCTTCAAGCAGGCCAAGGCGCTTGGCCTCGTAATAATAGCCGCGCGCGTACCACATGACCGCGCGGTCTGCATTGCCGCGCGACACAAGCCATGCGCCGCGCAGATATTTGCCCGCATATTTGATATTGGTCTCGGCGTCCAAAAGCCCCTCGGGCGCGCCGCGATACCCCATGGTGGCGGCGGTTTGCGGCGCGATCTGCATCAACCCGTAATAAGAGCCGTTGCGCGCCTCGGGGCGGTAACCGCTTTCACGCCGGATCACCCGGTGGATCAGTGATTCGGGGAT
>JBATTI010000531.1:0-6427 GCA_049670445.1 Albidovulum sp.
GAGTTCCGCCTGAATTTTCGCCGCTTCCTGCTGATGCCCTGGCACCGGCTTGAGCGAAGCTGGGCCACCAGACGCATCCGGCGCAGCGGCTTTCCCTATCACATCGTGCTATTGCAGCTTGAACATGACGCAAGCTTTCGCGCGCATTCCGATTTCACCTCGATGTCAGAATTCATCAGCCTGTGCCTGAAGGGCTTTGCCGAAGGCGCACCACCCCATCACCATCTGGTTTTCAAAGCCCACCCGCTGGAGGATGGCCGCGTGGCAATGCGCAAGCTGATTTGCGAAGGGGCCCGCGAATTTGGGATAGCCGATAGGGTGCATTTCGTTCACGGCGGCAAACTTGCGCAGGTGTTGAATGCGGCGCGCAGCGCGGTCACCGTTAATTCCACCTCTGCGCAACAAGCGCTTTGGCGCGGCCTGCCTTTGCGCCCCTTTGGCCGCGCGGTCTACGACAAACCCGAATTTGTCTCGGCCCAAGACATCGCCGATTTCTTTGCCGCCCCCATCGGCCCCGACAGCCGCGCATACCGCGATTACCGGCATTTCTTGCTTGAAACCTCGCAAGTGCCGGGCGGCTACTACGCCGCTCGCAGCCGCCGTCACCTGCTTAGACAGGTTGTCGACATGATGCTGGCCGAGGCGGACCCCTATGATGCGCTCTTGCGCGGCACAGCGGCCCCAAGGCAACAGTTGTTCGTAATTAAATCATAAACCTGTTCTTTTTCATGGGGTTTCGCTAATCTGCTTACAAAATTAAAAAACGGTCACAAGGCAGGACCAGAGCAGTGAAAACAAAATTTACAACCTGGACCAGAATCCTGGTCTTATCTTCGCTTGCGCTAACCACGGCATCTTGCGGCTTGCCGCGATCCGGCCCCAATAAGAAAGAGATCTTGTCTGGGTCCTCCGAAGCCATCGGTGATGCCTTTGTTGTGCCTGTTGATCGGCGCATCGCAAAACTGACAACCCGCCATGTCGCCCTTGGCTTTTCCAACGCCTTCCAGAACGCAGGGGAAATCGGCTCGGATGAGATCCATCCCGGCGACAAGCTGACACTGGCGATCTGGGAAAACGTTGATAACGGCCTGCTTGCGTCCACCGGAACGGGTGCAACGCCACTGACGGACGTGCAGGTCGATGGTGGCGGGTTCATCTTCGTACCCTACGCCGGGCGGATCAAGGCCGCGGGCAACTCGCCCGAGGCGCTGCGCCGCATCATTACCGCCAAACTCGCCGAACAGACCCCCGACCCGCAAGTATCGGTAGCCCGTCTGGCGGGCGACGGCGCCACAGTATCGGTGATGGGCAATATCGGCGCGCAAGGTGTCTATGCACTGGAACGCCCCACCCGTTCGCTTTCGGCCATGATTGCGCGCGCAGGCGGCGTTGCCGTCAACCCAGAAATCGCGCAAGTCACCGTGACCCGTGGCGGCAATTCCGGCAAGGTCTGGCTCAAGGATCTTTACGCCAATCCGGCAATGGATATCGCCTTGCGCCCCGGTGATGTGGTGCTGGTTGAGGCCGACCAACGCGCCTTTACCGCCATGGGTGCGACCGGTGCGCAATCCAGCGTTCAGTTTGAGGCGCAAAGCCTGACCGCGATCGAAGCCTTGGCGCAGGTCGGCGGTCTCCAGACCAATGTCGCGGATCCGACCGGGGTTTTCGTTTTGCGCGATGAAGAACCGAATGTCGCCAATGCCGTGCTGAACCGCAGTGATCTTCGGGGCCCGCAACGCATTGCCTATGTGCTGAACCTAACCGAGCCTGAGGGGCTTTTTAACGCCCGCGATTTCGACATTCGGGACGGCGACACAATCTATGTAACCGAGGCACCCTATGTTCAGTGGCAAAAGACCCTTGCCGTGCTGACCGGCACCGCAAGTTCTGCCAATTCGCTGAATTCTCTCGCTGGCAACTAATGCCGAAGCCATCCGATGATAGCGCCGCCGGGGACCACAATCCCCGACGGCTTTTTGTTTATAACGGCGGTTTTCTGACCCAGCCCCGCATTCGGCGCATCCTTTCGCTTGCCGGATATGACATCCGCCTTGGCGCGCCGGGGCCGCAAGATGCTGTGGGTGTGTGGGGCAAAAGCCCCACCGCCCCGCGCGGTGAAGCGGTGGCCGAACATCTGAACCGCAAGGTGATCCGGGTCGAGGATGCCTTCTTGCGGTCGATCCATCCCGGCAGGTCGGGCGATCCGCCCCTAGGCCTTTTGATCGACACGCACGGGGTGCATTTTGACAGCAGCACGCCTTCCGACATTGAACTTCTTTTGGCCAACAACCCGTTGGATGACGGCGCCCTAATCGCCCGCGCCCGTGACGGCATGGGGCGGATGAAGGCCATGCAGCTGTCGAAATACAACGATTTCGACCCTACTATTGCCGTCCCTGAACCCGGCTATGTGCTGGTGATTGACCAAACCAAGGGCGATGCCTCTATTGAACATGGCCGCGCTACGGCCTCGACTTTTCGGGAAATGCTGGTCTTCGCCCAAGAGGAAAACCCCGGCGCGCGGGTCGTTATCAAGGCGCATCCGGAAACCATCGCGGGGCACCGCAACGGGCATTACGGAACCGCTGATTGCAACGACCATATCAGCTTGGTGGATGCGCCCGTCTCGCCCTGGACGCTTATGGAAGGTGCCATTGCCGTCTATACCGTGTCATCGCAACTGGGGTTCGAAGCGATCTTTGCAGGCCACCGCCCCCGCGTCTTTGGTCAGCCTTTCTATTCCGGCTGGGGGCTGACGGTCGATGAAAACCCTGTGGCGCGGCGTGAACGTAAACTGACGCGCGCGCAGTTGTTTGCCGCCGCGATGATCCTGGCGCCTTGCTGGTATGATCCTTGCCGGGACCGCCTGTGCAGCTTTGAAGAAGCGATGGATCAGCTGGAGGCAGAGCTGCGCGCCTTTCGCGACGACCGAGCGGGCCATGTCGCCTATGGCATGCGGCCATGGAAACGCGCACATCTGCAAAAGGCCTTCGGACGCCACAAGCCACTGGTCTTTGCCAGCACCCCTAGCGCGGCCATAACCCGCGCCCGCGCCCAAACGCGCGGACTATTGGTCTGGGGGGCCGAATGGGGCGAGGCTGAGGCCTCAGGCCTGCCGCTCCGCCGCGTCGAAGACGGCTTCCTACGCTCGCGCGGGCTTGGCGCCGCCTTGACCCCGCCCCTGTCGCTGGTGGCAGACAGGTTGGGGCTATATTACGATCCGACCCGCGAAAGCGATCTTGAACGGCTTATCGCCGCCCCGCCCCCACCCGGCGGCTCCGAACGGGCCGAAAGGCTTATCGCCGCAATAACCCGCGCAAACCTGTCGAAATACAATATTGACGCAAAGCCCCTGCACGACCTGCCCGCCGACCTGCCCGCCGACCTGCCCACTGGTCGGCGCATTTTGGTGCCCGGTCAGGTCGAAGATGACGCGTCAATCCGCCTTGGCGCTGGTGACATCCGCAGCAATCTGGTGCTTTTGGCACGGGTCCGCGCCGATAACCCTGATGCTGTGGTGATCTATAAACCCCACCCCGATGTCGAAGCAGGCCTGCGCGTCGGTGCCCTGCCCGAGGCTGACGCGCTGGCGCATGCTGATCTGGTATTGGCCGGCACCGATCCCGCCGCATTGATTGACAGCGTGGATGAGGTCTGGACCATCACCTCACTTTTGGGGTTCGAGGCATTGCTGCGCGGCAAAGCCGTCACCTGCCTTGGCACGCCCTTTTATGCGGGCTGGGGCCTGACGCGCGATCTGGGCCCTGCCGTGGCGCGCCGCCAAGTCCGCCCCACGTTGGACGCCTTGGTTCACGCCGCCCTTATCGCCTATCCGCGCTATGTCGATCCGGTCTCAAACCAGCCTTGCCCGGTTGAAGTTATCGTTGAACGGCTGGCCAAAGGCGAAATACCGCCTTTGCCGACCGGATATCGGATAATGTCAAAAATTCAGCGCATTTTAGCAGGGTTTTCCGGGTTCGGACGTTGAAATTGTACAACTGACGGTTCAGGCCCGCGTCCACAAAGCATAAAGATCGGGGCCGATCACTTGGGTTTCTTGCATCATGAACCGTCGCGCATCCGCCAGTTTGCCAAGGTCAAGTGCGCCGACCCCGGCCCTGCCATCCGCGCCCAAAGCAAGGCCTGCGCTGAAGACCGCCAGATCATCAACCAGATCGGCCGCCAACAGGGCTGCGGCCAGTCGCCCGCCGCCTTCGCAAAACACCCGCGTCAGGCCCGCAGCACTCAAACTGGCCATCAGCGCCGCCATATCAAGACCGCTTGCAAGGCGCGGAACTTCAAACAGCCGCGCGCCCCGCGCCCGCCAAGCGGTGCGACTTTCACCCGCCGCCTCAGGCCCATGCATCAGCCACAAAGGCACATCTTTCGCACTGCGCGCCAAAGCGCCGTCAAGCGGCAGGTCAAGCCCTGCTGCCGCGACAATCCGCACAGGTTGGCGCCCAATCCCAAGCCCGCGCACCGTCAGCATCGGATCGTCCGCCCGTGCCGTACCCGCGCCAATCAGCACGCCGTCATGTCGCGCCCGCATCAGATGCACACGGCGGCGCGCCTCTGGCCCGGTGATCCAGCGGCTTTCACCTGCCGCCGTGGCAATTCGCCCATCAAGGCTGGTCGCGAGCTTGAGCGTCAGCAACGGGCGACCAGTTTGCACCCGCGAAAGAAAACCGCGTTGCAGTCGCGCCGCCTCGCCCGCCATATGCCCGGTTTCAACGTCGATTCCAGCGGCACGCAGCATCGCATGGCCGCCCCCCGACACACGCGGATCGGGGTCTTCCATCGCACTGACAACCCGCGCGATCCTGGCGTCAATCAAGGCTTGGGCACAGGGGGGCGTCTTGCCATAATGGGCACAAGGCTCAAGGCTCACAAAGGCCGTAGCCCCTCGCGCCAATACCCCGGCCTGGGCCAAGGCCATCGTCTCGGCATGTGGCCGCCCGCCCGCTTGCGTCCAACCGCGGCCGACGATGCGGCCATCCTTCACAATCACGCAGCCGACAGCCGGGTTGGGCCATACCTGCCCCAGCCCACGCGCAGCAAGACCAAGGGCCAGAGCCATGAACCGACCGTCGTCAGCCAAGGTGGTATCCGAACCGGCTGCCTTTACGCTCACTCGTCGCCGACGCCATCTGGCCGCAGCTCCGAGACGAATTTATCGAAATCATCCGCCGCCTGGAAGTTCTTGTAAACGCTGGCAAAACGCACATATGCGACAGTGTCGATCCGTGCCAGACTTTCCATAACAATCTCGCCGATTGTCTTGGAAGGGATATCGGTTTCACCAAGGCTTTCCAGCCGCCGCACGATCCCCGAGATCATCTGATCAATCCGCTCCGGTTCAATCGGGCGTTTTTGCATAGAGATTCGAATCGAGCGTTCAAGCTTGTCGCGGTCGAAATCTTCGCGCTTGCCGCTTGACTTGATCACCACCAGATCGCGCAGTTGCACACGCTCATAAGTGGTGAAGCGCCCGCCGCAGGCGGGGCAAAAACGGCGGCGTCTGATTGCCACATGATCTTCGGCCGGACGGCTATCCTTGACCTGCGTATCGACATTCCCGCAAAACGGACAGCGCATTCCCTTCTCCCTCAATACCTTATGGCTACCGCCACTATAGGGGGGCAACTAGGTTTTGGGTAGAGCCTTTTCACAGCTACTAAAGCCAGCCAGTGACGACGGAATTCGCCGCCACATGGCTTCCCTCCTTGGGGGGCGCGATCTTTGCATAGCACCTATTCTGTTTTCGCAAGAGCGTTCCGGACGCCAGTGTTTTATATGACAGTTTATGACAGCACAAAACCTGCCCCATCCTGTAACCCCACCTGCAGCCGCGCCGTTTTTCATCGGTGCCGATTCAGCAGAGCGCGCTGATGTGATGCGGTGGCGCAAAGATGCGCGCCGCAATCTGATCGCCGAACGCCAAGCCCTGCCCCAGGCCACACGGCAGATCGCCGTGGCGCGGATCATGGACGAACTGGCCGGTGAATGCGGTCAGGTCATCGGCCTTTACTGGCCCTTTCAGGGAGAGCCAGATTTGCGGCCCTGGGCAGCCCAGATGCGCGCGCGCGGTGCCACCTTCGCGCTGCCGGTCGTCGTAAATCAGGGCCAACCGCTTGAATTCCGGGAATGGTCCGCCGAGACCCCGCTTGATCGCGGCGTCTGGGATATTCCGATCCCGGCCCAAGGCTCCAAGGTTCTGACGCCCGATCTGATGATCGTCCCTGTGGTTGGTGTGGATGGGCGCCGCTTCCGGCTTGGCTATGGCGGCGGCTATTACGATCGCACGATTGCCGCCATGCGCGCGGCGGGGCAACGGCCCTGGGTGATTGGCGTGGGCTTTGGGTTTCAGTCCCTGCCAACGATCTTTCCACTTGACCATGATATTGCCATGGATCGGGTGATCTTGGCG
>JBATTI010000532.1:0-7243 GCA_049670445.1 Albidovulum sp.
GATTTGTTGCGCGTCACCTCGCAGACCATCGTCGATGGGTTAAGCGAGTAGGGCGGAAAGCGCGAAAGGCTTTGACAACCGGGGCTTTGGCCGCAAGAGGCCCCGCCCCAAGATTGCGGCACAGGAGAATAAGCCATGTCTGACCCCGCGCGCCCCGTCGTCGGCATCACCGCGAAGGGTGTCTATGTGACCTACCGCAACGGCCAAACCGCCCTGCGCGATGCCAGTTTTGAGGTGCCGACCGGCACCATCACCGCCCTTGTGGGGGTGAATGGCGCAGGCAAATCGACGATCTTCAAGGCAATCATGGGGTTCGTGCCGCTATCGGGCGGTGAAATCACGGTTCTGGGCCAGTCGGCAAAGGCGGCGCTGAAGCAAAACCTTGTGGCCTATGTTCCGCAATCCGAAGAGGTGGATTGGAGCTTTCCGGTGCTGGTCGAGGATGTGGTGATGATGGGCCGCTATGGCCATATGGGGTTTTTCCGCAACCCCGGACCCGCGGACCATGCTGCGGTCACCAATGCGCTGGCGCGGGTCAATATGAGCGATTTTCGCAAACGCCAGATTGGCGAATTGTCCGGCGGGCAGCGCAAACGGGTGTTTTTGGCCCGCGCTCTGGCGCAAGATGGCAAAGTGGTTTTGCTGGATGAGCCCTTTACCGGCGTCGATGTTCAAACCGAAGAGGCAATCATTATCTTGCTGCGCGAGATGCGCGATGAGGGGCGGGTGATGCTGGTCTCAACCCATAATCTCGGCTCGGTGCCCGAGTTTTGCGACCGCACCGTGTTGGTAAAGGGCACCGTCTTGGCCTACGGGCCGACGGAGACAACCTTTACCCGCGAAAATCTGGAAATGGCCTTTGGCGGCGTGCTTCGGCATTTCGTGCTGGGCGGGGCGGATCTGCATGACGATGACGATGCCCGCACCGTCAGCGTGATCACGGATGATGAGCGGCCGTTTGTGATTTATGACAAGCCTGCCAAATCGGAGGCGAAATGATCGAGACCCTGCTTTTGCCGTTCCAATATGGATATATGACCAATGCCATGTGGGTTTCCGCCCTTGTCGGCGGGGTCTGCGCCTTTCTTTCGGTCTATCTGATGCTCAAAGGCTGGTCGCTGATCGGCGATGCGCTTAGCCATTCTGTCGTGCCGGGGGTGGCGGGGGCCTATATGCTGGGCTTGCCTTTCGCGCTGGGGGCCTTTGTGGCGGGCGGCCTTGCAGCGGGGGCGATGCTTTTCCTGAACCAGCGGTCGGGGCTGAAGGAAGACGCGATCATCGGGCTTATCTTTACTGCGTTCTTCGGCTTGGGGCTGTTCATGGTGTCGCTGTCGCCGATGTCGGTATCGGTGCAGACCATCACCATGGGTAATATTTTGGCGATTACGCCCGAAGACACGCTGCAACTGGCGATCATTGGGTTTGTCTCGCTGGCGGTGCTGTTGGCAAAGTGGAAAGACCTGATGGTGACGTTCTTTGATGAAAACCATGCGCGGTCTGTGGGGATCAATACCGGGTTACTGAAGGTCGTGTTCTTTTCCTTGCTGTCGGCCAGCTGTGTGGCGGCCATGCAGACCGTGGGCGCGTTTTTGGTGATTGCAATGGTGGTCACGCCGGGGGCCACGGCCTATCTTCTGACCGACCGGTTTTCCCGGCTGTTGATTTTAAGCGTGTCCATCGGGGCCACCACAAGCTTTGTCGGGGCCTATCTGAGCTTCTTTCTGGATGGGGCAACGGGCGGGCTGATAGTGACGTTGCAGACGCTGGTGTTCCTGACGGCATTCGTTTTCGCGCCCAAGCATGGTTATCTTCAGGCCCGCCGCCGCGCATCCGAAGTGCTGGAGGGCCGTGTATGATCGACGTTTTGCTTCAGCCGTTCCAATTTGCGTTTATGAACAACGCGTTCTTTATCATGGCAATCATATCGGTGCCGATGGCGCTGTTGTCTTGCTATCTGGTGCTGAAAAGTTGGTCGTTGATGGGCGATGCCATCAGCCATGCGGTGTTGCCCGGGGTGGTGTTGGCTTACATCTTCAACATTCCGCTTATCATAGGGGCGTTTTGTGCCGGCATGTTTTGCGCAGTGGCAACAGGGTTCCTCAATGAAAACAGCAGGGTGAAGCAAGACACGATCATGGGCATCGTGTTTTCGGGCATGTTTGGGATTGGCATCGTGATGTATACCAAGATCAGCACCGATGTGCATCTGGACCATATCTTGTTTGGCAATATGCTGGGGGCCGGCGCGCAAGATATGTGGACGGCGGGGTTGATTGCGCTGGGGGTGGTTCTGGTCATACTGGCCAAGCGCCGCGATCTGATGTTGCACGCCTTTGACCCCATACAGGCGCAGGCTGTCGGATTGCCGGTCCGGGCGCTTCATTACGGGCTGCTGGCGATGATATCGCTGACGATTGTCGCCACGCTGACGGCGGTGGGGATCATCTTGTCGATTGGCCTTTTGATCGCGCCCGGGGCGATCGCGTTTCTGCTGACGAAGCGGTTTGACCGGATGCTGATTGTCGCGGTTGCCGTCACGATGCTGTCAGGCTTCTTGGGGGTTTATGTCAGCTTCTTCATCGACAGCGCCCCCGCGCCGACAGTGATCTTGATCCTGACTGCGGTGTTCATCGCGGCCTTTGTGCATTCGACAGGCAAGGCAAGACGGCACTCCAAACAGGCCGTCTGATGCCGTCAGGTTAGAGGCGAGCCGCTTTGAGTGTGCCCTTATAGGCCACGATCAGCCCGATGAACGGCACTGCAATTTCGACGTCAAAACAAAAATCCCCGCCGCGCTCTGTCTCAAAACTCTGGCCCGAGGGCAGCAAGAAACCGGGCAGCGGGATGCCAAGGCAAGACCATCTGCGCGGCACCAAAAACAAGCACTCCCCTTCAACCACAAGCGCAAGCGCGACGCGGATCGCGCCAAAACGCTCTGTCAGCAAGGCGTCGTTCTTGCCGGTTCCGCATGTTTGAAATGACGAAAAGGTCTTGCCGCCGAAATTCCTGAGCCATGTTTCGCCGCCGCTTTCGGGCGACAGGATTACCCGCACCGGAACATGCGCTGCGGTTTGTGGAAACCCGATCATCCCGGCAATTGCCCGGGCGATCCACCCTGTTCCGCGCCGCACTTCGGCATGGCCCGCCCATTCACGGGTTTGGGTGGTATCGTGCAGCGCCTTCACCTGATCGGGAAGTGTGTCAAATGCGGCCCCAAGCACCTTGCGGTACAGGGGGGCGGAGGGCGGTTCCGGGCTGCGCATGGCCGAAAATATCGACTTTTGTGCGAACAAAGCCTCATAATCGGCCAGATCCAGGGCGCGGTTTGCAGGCCGGGCACCGCTATCCGGGCGCGCGCCGGCCTGGGCTTTGCGGATGATCGCCTCAATCGCCATCGACGGAATGTAGGGCCCGTCATCCCCTTCCGCCAAAAGATGCCAGCTTTGTTCGATTTGCCTGCCGTCCCTCATCCCGCTTGCGCGTATGAACATGCCGCCGCGATGTTCCCCGAACTTAAACAGGTTGAGGATCTTGTGAAATAACCCGGCCAGCGGCAGCAGTGACGGCAGCCCGAACGCGGCGCGAGCCTTGGCAAAAAGGTTAAGAATACGCAGGAGGCTTTCCGGCAAGGGGCCAGCCCCCAGCCAGATGTCGCGCAGGGTCGGATGCTGTGGCGGGATGACCTGAAGGTCGGGCACATCCACCAACGAAAACCGGATGTTTTTCAAGGGCAACCGGCCCGGCACGGCAATTGTAAACCGCATGCTTTCGGTAAGACCGCGCGCTTGGGTTGGTATGCCGTTTCGCAGCAACTTCACCGGCCCGCCGGCATAGCCGATCACCGCGCGCATCACGTTCAACCCTATGCCCGCATAGGGAGACGGGGCGATGCCGCCCGTGACAGAGGTGATATCCATGGTCTTGGCCATCTCGTGCAGCACGGCGGCGGTCAGGACCGGAAAGCTGCTGACACCGGAAAGCACAAAAATGCCCGCTGCCTTGGCCGCTGCATCAAATTGCGACACGCCGAAAACAAAATCGGCGCCATCGGCGAAATCCAGATAATCGATGCCAAAGTCAATGCAGGCCAGGACGACGCGGTAGCGGTTATCGCCGTAATCCTGAAAGGGCCCCGAAGCATCGACGACAAGATCGGGGCGCTCGGCCATGAGCGCCGAGGTGATGTCATTGCGGTCAAGCTTAAGCGGCCTGACCTGCGCTTGGCCCTGATAGGCCGAACAAAACGCCGCCGCCTTGGCGAAATCGCGCCCACAGATAACAAGTTCGCTTCCCGCAAGATCCGACAACAACGTGGCCAGTCGCCCGCCAAAAACCCCGTAGCCGCCAAGGATCAGAATTTTCACCGCAGCAACCTTTCTTGCACTTCGGGATCGGGCAGTGAACACAGGTCCGCTGTGCCAAAAAACCTGTAGCGATTGCGCGCGACGACCCGGTAAAAAGCATCTTGCAGCGGAGGTGGCAATATCCGCAGGACACCAAGCCCCTTCCAGACCCCGCCCAGACGGCGGCCCACGCGAATGAAGGCATCAAGCGATGAATAGGCGCGCCCATCTTGCACATAAAGCCAGGATGTCGGGTCGTCGGGATCAAGGCCATAATGCCGCATCAAGGCGCGGCCCAGATCCGACTGCAACGGTACAATCGTGAATTCGTGCGCCTTGTCGTTGCGCGCAATCCAAGCGGCGCCGCGCGCACAAAGCGAACAGCGGGCATCCATCACGGTGAAAACATTCCGGGCCGAAAACTTCGGCACAGATATATCATCGAGGTAAGAAAACGGTGCGCGGTTCAAAAGCATCTTCATTGCGCAGCGGTAGCGTAGATTGAGATGCCTGTCCAAGCCCTATGGTGTCGCATCATGGGCGGGCTTGATGGCTGCCACGGCCTGATTGGGCAAGGCCAATCACCACCGACAAAGCCAGATCACCCAATGAAATTGGAGAAATTGGCAGGAGTTGGGGGACTCGAACCCACGACCCTCGGTTTTGGAGACCGATGCTCTACCAACTGAGCTAAACTCCTAAGGCCGAGGCGGTATTTACGCGGGGTGGGTTTGCTTTGCAAGGTTGAAATGGGCGTTTGGCCCTATTATGGCGCGATGGTCAGCCCGATTGCGCCGTACCAATCCGCGGCCGCGCGGATATCATCATCGCTCAGATCGGCGGCGATCATCGACATGACCGCATGCACACGTTTGCCCGAGCGGAAGGCTTTGAGCTGGGTGTCGATGTAGATATTGGATTCAGCGGCAAGATTGGGCACATCCGGGGCCAAGCCGATGCCGTCGGCACCGTGACATGCGGTGCAGGCCTCGGGCGCATTGGCCGGGTCGGCAGACAGTATCGCGGTAACCTCTTGGGCGCTGTACCAGGCTGCAAGATCATTGATCTGCGCGTCGCTCAGCGATTTTGCAACGACGGTCATCATTTCATGCATGCGCTGGCCATCGCGAAAGGCGGTAAGCTGGGCGGCAAGATAACTGGCGGGTTCACCGCCGATATGGGGTGCTATGGGAATTTTGGCAAAGCCGTCGATGCCGTGGCAGGTGCGGCATTGACCGGCAAGCAGCTTGCCCTGCGCCGGATCGCCAACCACATCACCGTTTGCCAGGGCACCCCCGGCGCAAAGCAGCGCGCCGAGGGTCAGAAGATGGGTTATTTTCATTCGCCGTAACTTATCCGGTAAAGCGCACCGGCAAGATCGTCTGACACCAAAAGCGAGCCGTCGCGCAATTGGGCCACATCGACGGGCCGGCCAAGATATTCGCCGTTTTCGTCGATCCAGCCTTCGGCAAAAGGCTCCATCGTGGCGGTGCCGTCCTCGGCCAAGGTGGTGACCATGACCCGCGCGCCAACCGGCGTTGTGCGGTTCCAAGACCCGTGCTGCGCCGAGAAGATGGCGTTCTTGTACTGCGCCGGGAACATGTTGCCGGTGTAGAACATCATGCCAAGGTCTGCGGCATGGGCGATGGTTTCAACGACAGGATGGGTTACTTCGACAGGGACTTCCTGATCCTTGTACTCATTGGTGCGCACTGTGCCGCCGCCAAACCACGGGTGGCCGAAATTCAGGCCGACTGCGGTCATATGGTTCAACTCTCCGGGTGGGATGTCATCGCCCATGCCGTCAACCTGATTATCGGTGAACCACAGATCGCCGGTGGTCGGGTCAAAGTCCTGACCGACCGAGTTGCGCACCCCTTGTGCGATAACCTCGCGCCCGGTGCCGTCGGTGTTCATGCGGATGATCCCGCCGATGCCGGTGTCCAGATATTTCTGGATCCTGTCGGGCGGCGCCACGTTATGCGGCTGGCCGAGCGAGATATAAAGCTTGCCGTCCGGGCCAATGTCACAAACCCGCGCGGTATGGTTGAAGCTTTCCTCATCCACCGGGATCAAATCGCCCTGTTTGACCACCTGACCCACGGCAACATCCGCAGATTCGTAGAAGAATTCAGCCGCCGGAAAGACCAGAACGCGGTTTTGCTCGGCTATATACAAAAAGCCGTCGGGGCTGAAACATACGCCGTTGGGGATTGTGAATGTCAGCGAGGGCGCGAAATCCTTGACCTCATCCGCGACGCGGTCCTTGTTGCGGTCGGTGACCGCCCAGACCTTGTCTTTTCGGGTGCCGACGAATGTCACGACACCTTGCGGGCCGACGGCGATATGGCGGGCATCGGGTACGACCGCATAAAGCTCGATCTTGAAGCCGTCGGGCATCTTGATCCGCGCGAGGGTTTTCTTGATCCCTGCGGCATAGTCACCCGTTTGAGCGATGGTGGTGAAATCCTTGACACCGGTGGACTGCATGCTTTGCAGACGTTCGATATTGGGCGGCAATTCAGCGCTTTGGGCCGACGCAAATCCTGCTGAAACTGCAAACAGGGCGACCGAAGACAGTAGCTTTTTCATCTTATCCTCCCTTGATCTGATCGGCCGGGCCGCCGAATGCGGCCCGGTCAAGGTCTGGATATTCCGGGCGTCAGATCGCCCCGGCAGACATTTCACTTGCGATGTGATCGGCCTGGCGGATGGCCAGGGCAACAATCGTCAGTGTCGGGTTCTCTGATGCGCCGGTGGTGAACTGGCTGCCATCGGAGACAAAGAGATTGGCGATATCATGGGTCTGACCCCATTTGTTCACAACGCCGTCCTCGGGCTTTTCCGACATGCGGTTGGTGCCAAGGTTGTGGGTTGACGGATAGGGCGGGGTCGGGAAG
>JBATTI010000533.1:0-1535 GCA_049670445.1 Albidovulum sp.
GATCGCTTTGCGGAAGGACCAGAACCTGCGCAAGTGACGAAGGCAAAAAGCGCCAACCGCGCGCGCCAGGCACCGAAGTTCCGGCGGCAGGGTGAGCCGTCACAAACCGACCGTTCATTCCTGACGGTTCTGCGCGTGCCGCGGCTCCTCCGTGCCGGTTTTTTCGTTTCGCCGAATGCTGCGTGGTTTCAATGCGCGATCATGATGTGGCGCACGGCGGTGTAATCCTCAAGCGCGTACATCGACATATCCTTGCCGTAGCCCGATTGTTTGACCCCGCCATGGGGCATTTCGTTGGTCAGCATGAAGTGGGTGTTGACCCATGTGCAGCCGTATTGAAGCCGCGCCGAGACGGCCATGGCCTTGCCCACATCCCCTGTCCAGACCGAGGATGCGAGGCCGTAGTTGCTGTTGTTTGCCCATTCGACCGCCTCGTCCGTGTCGGTGAACCGCGTGATTGATACGACGGGGCCGAACACTTCGCGCTGCACAATTTCATCCGCTTGAAGCGCGCCTGCAATCACGGTTGGCTTGTAATAAAACCCAGGCCCCTCGGGCGCGCCGCCGCCGGTTGTGATCTCTATATGTTTTTGCCCGCTTGCGCGCTGCACAAAGCTTGCCACGCGGTCCCTTTGGCGTCGCGAAATCAGCGGTGGGATTTCGTTCAACGTGTCGTCCGCTTGGTCATAGGCAATCGTCGCGGCGGCGGCCGAAAGGTCTGCCACCAGTTTTTCATAAATCCTCGGCCCGGCGTAAATGCGGCACGCAGCCGTGCAATCTTGACCCGCATTGTAGAAACTGAAGGCGCGCATACCTTCGACGACGCGGTCAAGATCGGCATCATCAAACACGATGACCGGGGCTTTGCCGCCAAGTTCCAGATGCGTGCGCTTGACGGTTTTCGAGGCCGCCTGAAGCACCTTTTTGCCAGTGGAAATATCGCCCGTGATCGAAATCATATCGACGCCGGGATGGTTTATCAGCGTGTTACCGACGCTGGCCCCCTGACCGACGACGACGTTCACAACGCCCTCGGGCAGGATCCTGGCCATAATCTGTGCCAGCTTCAATGCGGATAGCGGCGTTTGTTCGGAGGGTTTGAGAACCACGGTATTGCCGCCCGCCAATGCAGGGGCCAGTTTCCATGCCATCATCATCACCGGGTAATTCCAAGGCGCAATCGAGGCTACGACACCGATCGCATCGCGGCGCACCATGCTGGTGTGACCTGCCAGATATTCACCCGCCAAAGGTCCGTGCATATTGCGCACGGCACCGGCAAAATAGCGAAAACAATCGGCGACGGCCGGGATCTCATCATTGCGCACGCCGTTGATGGGTTTGCCGCAATTGAGCGCCTCAATTTGCGCCAGTTCTTCCAGCGATTTTTCAACCGCATCGGCAATTGCCAGTAGTTTCTCAGACCGCTCGCCGGGCGTGGTGCGTGACCAGCCAGCGAAGGCTGCGCGCGCGGCTGCAACGGCGCGGTCAACCTGCGTTTGGCTGGCCTCGGGCAGCATCAAGATGGTTTCTCC
>JBATTI010000534.1:0-2066 GCA_049670445.1 Albidovulum sp.
GGCTTGCGCGCCTGCGCGCCGCAGGGATCGGTCAGGCGATCTGGACCGGGCATTGCACCTATGCGGATCCCGACCGCTTCTATTCCTATCGCCGCTCGCATCACCAAAATGAGGCCGATTATGGCCGATTGATCTCGGCCATACGGATCTGAGCGGCAGATCCACGGCCCGGCGCGGCCAATTTGTGCCGCATAATCGCCCCAGTCCTGCGCGGCGGGTTTGATTTTACAGCCGAATGCGCAGATTGCAGGCCCGCGCCGGCGGCAGGCCTTGCCCCTTAAAGGTCACATAATCTCTTACCCAGCGCCCACCGGCCGCCCCAAAGCACCGCCATAAAGCTGTCATAGCCGACGTTGCCCCAGGCAATTTCACGATAGCGTTTTATTTAAGGATTGAAGCATGGATCAAGCCCCGACGATAAAAACAGCCCGCCGCTGGATGTGCTGGTTCTTGACCGAAAGCAACCAGCTTACCCATGAATTGCCATGGCAGCGGGGCAATCGCCTTTCGATTTCACGCAGCTGAGCCGACACGGCCGGGGCCGGGTCTGGAAGATTAACGACGACCCGCTGCTCTACCCTTGGGCGAATCAATTTGGAAAGAGATTTCCTCAAATTGTTACCTCACAAGGGACAAACCTACCTGCCCAGAGTGATTGCGTATCCGAACGTGGTTAAGTGGCATTAATTTTGACTAACGCGACGTAAAGTGCCAGTATGAGTTATTAATTTTTCGTCGTGAATTTTCCGGGTGGGGGCACCCGCCAAATTTTTTTTAGTAAGACGATAGGTATTAAAATGATTAATTCTGCCCCTAGGGCTGCAGATTCTGTAGCCGTCCCCGCTATTTCAGGTGTCAAGACAATCGGTGGTCGTACGCTGGTTGCACGCCCGGTCTATTCGCCGCCAAAACCGCGCCCCCAACGTGTCTCGATGCTGACGCGCCGCTATGAAACCAGCTGGCTGACCGCTGAAGGCAATGTTGATTTTGCCACCCGCGTCGCCCCGGCAATCGCTGAATTTGAAGAGGCTTACTGCGCCGTCGCCCGTGGCACTTTGGTCGAGACCACAAACGGTCTGGTCGCTGTGGAAGACCTTGAGCCCGGCATGGTGGCGCTGACCGCCGAGGGCCGTCAGGAAAAGATCACCTGGATCGGTTCGATGACGCTGTTCCCGCCCAATACCATTCCCGGTCTTGCCCCCACAACCATGACACGGATCACCGCAGATGCCTTTGGTCAGGGGCGCCCGATGCCCGACCTTATGCTGGGCCAGCAAGCGCGGATCCTGATCAAAGGTGGCCGCAGCATTGCGGCGGGCGATGGCGCGGCCTATGCACCCGCCCATGACATGATCGACGGCGAGATGATTGTTGAAGTCACGCCGGTTGCACCGGTTGCGATGTATAATCTGGTGCTGGAGCGTCACGGATCCTTGCGCTGTGCAGGGATTGAGGTTGAAAGCTTCCACCCCGGCAAGAATGCGGCCCAGCGTTTTGACACGCAATTGGCCGAATTGTTCATGGCGATGTTCCCGCAGATGACATGCTTTGCCGATTTCGGCCCGATGGCCCATCCGCGCCTGTCTTCGGATGATCTGGAAGTCATGATTGCCGCCTGATCGGGGCCTGATCGCCCCCTGACCGGAACCACAAAACCTGATGAAGCGCGGTCAGCCCAAACGGGCGATCCGCGCTTCCAGCACGTCAAATGGCACGCCGGGTTCATCTTTGGCGCAGCGGATCACCAATGAGGTCTTGACCGAGGCCACATTGGGCGCCGATGTCAGATGTTCGGTCAAAAAGGTCTGAAATGACGAAAGATCCGGCGCCACGCATTTCAAGATAAAGTCGATCTCTCCGTTCAGCATATGGCATTCGCGCACCAAGGACCATTCGCGGCACCGGTTTTCAAAGGCCGACAGATCCACTTCCGCCTGCGAATTCAGCCCGACCATGGCGAAGACATGCACCTCAAACCCCAGCTCGCGCGGATTGACGTCGGCATGATAGCCACGGATATAGCCCGCCTCTTCCAATGTGCGCACCCGGCGCAGACACGGCGGGGC
>JBATTI010000535.1:0-3261 GCA_049670445.1 Albidovulum sp.
ATGACCCTGCCGGGCCGGGCTATGCGATGGATGCGCTTTTTGCGGCCCTTCTGCTTTGGGCCAAGGCCGAAGGTTTCGCCTGGTTCTCGCTTGGGGCTGCGCCCTTCTCGGGCCTGACCGAACGCCGTTTCGCGCCCTTCTGGCAGCGGATGGGCGGGCTTCTTTATGAACATGGCGAGCATTTCTACCATTTCGAGGGGCTGCGCGCCTTCAAGCAGAAATTCGATCCGGTCTGGACACCGCATTATCTTGCCAGCCCCGGCGGGCTTGCCGTGCCGCGCGTGCTTTACGAAATCAACGTGCTGATTTCCGGCGGGGTGCGCGGGCTGGTCTGAAGCGCGCCCCGGACGAGGTTGCGGAAATGTAATCCGCGCATCAGGGCGGCGTATCCCCGGTGGGACAGAAACCAGGGGAACAGACACCGGAGTTCCCCTGACATGAAACAACTGCTGCTTGCCACCGCGCTGGTCGTCCTGCCCGCCGCGGGCTTTTTCGCATGGATGCCGCGCACATCCGAAGCCGTCGTAACGGCCCCGGCCGGTCTTGGCGATCTGACGCCGTTCAAGGCGATCGTAAGCGATGTCCAATCCATCGCGGCAACTGGCGATCTCATAGCCGCCGAAAAGCGCGTCAGCGATTTTGAAACCGCATGGGACGATGCCGAACCCCAGCTGCGCGCCCGCGACGCCGCAAGCTGGGCCAGTGTCGATGACGCGGCCGACGCCGCCTTTGCGGCCTTGCGCGCGGGCGTTCCCGACAAGGCCAAGGTTGCGGCGACGCTTGACACATTGCAGGCAGCGTTTCAGACACCGGTTACGGCGGACGTGGCCGAAGCCGCAACCCTGATCGCCGGGATCGCGGTCACCGATGCGACCGGCCACGCAATCCCCTGCGAAGCCATGCTCAAAGACCTCAAGGCAGCCATCGACAGCGGCAAGATCGCCGCCGCCGATCAGGCACAGGCCGCCGGGTTCCAGTCCAAGGCAACCGAACGCTGCAACGCCGATGACGACCGGCGGGCGGATGCATTCGCGGCCGAGGGCCTTGCCCTTGCCGCCCGGTAACCACCTTCAACAGGGATCAAACGCAATGCCCCCGATCACCGCCTCTGTCCGGCAGCCGAACATCAACCGCGTGCCGCAGGTCACCGCCGAATTCTGGCTGATCAAGCTTATGGCTGTCACCATGGGCGAAACCGCCGCCGATTATCTGGCCGTCAATCTTGGCCTTGGCCTGACCGCGACCTCGGTCATCATGGCGGGCGTTCTTGCCGTGGCCCTCGCCCTGCAATTCGCCCAACGGCGCTATGTGCCGTGGTCCTATTGGCTGGCGGTGGTGCTGATCAGCATCGTCGGCACGCTTGTGACCGATAATCTTGTCGACAATTTCGGCGTCAGCCTTATCGCCACCACCATCGGCTTCACCCTTGCGCTGGGGGCCACATTCGCCCTGTGGTTCAGCGCCGAACGCACCCTTTCCATCCACACGATCTTCACCACGCGGCGCGAAGGGTTCTACTGGCTTGCGATCCTCTTTACCTTCGCGCTTGGCACCGCCGCCGGCGACCTTGTGGCCGAAAAATTCGGGCTTGGCTATCTGCCGACCGGGATCCTCTTTGGCCTGATCATCGCCTCGCTCAGCCTCGGGTATCTTTTCCTTGGGCTTGATCCGATCCTTGGCTTCTGGCTTGCCTATATCTTCACCCGCCCGCTTGGTGCGTCCTTCGGCGATCTGCTGTCGCAGCCTGCCGAATATGGTGGCATCGGTTTTGGAACGATCCTGACCAGCGGGATATTCCTGACGATCATCCTCCTGACGGTGATCTGGGTCAGTGCCACGCACCGCGGAGAAGAGGTCGGCTAACCGGCCCCCGCCAAAACGGCCGAAGACGCTTGCCAAAGGCCGGTGTCACCAAAAACCCATCCCGGGGGCCGCGCGCGAAAATGTTACAATCCGTGAACAGGGATGTGAGAGGACGTTATTAGGTTGCAAGGAACCGGCCTGATAGGCTGCCACCGGCAGAGCCCGAGGGAGCAAGCATGACCTACCGTTTCAAGACCGACCTCACCTGGTCAGATGTGACGCCGAAATCACTGTTCATGAACCGGCGCGCCTTTATCGGCGGGGTTGCGGGGGCCGCGCTTGCCGGGCCTGCGATGACCGGGCAGGCGCTGGGCGGGCAGGCGCTGGGCAAGATTGCGACCCAGCCCTCGGCCTATTCGACCGATGCCGAACCCAATACCTTTGAAGAGATCACCAACTACAATAATTTCTACGAATTCGGCTATGGCAAGGAAGACCCCGCGGCCTATGCGGGCGGCTTTGTCACCGAGCCCTGGAGCGTGAAGATTGACGGTCTGGTCGATAAGCCCGGCGATTACGCCCTGGGCGATCTGACGGCGGGCATGGTGATGGAAGAACGCATCTACCGGTTTCGCTGTGTTGAGGCATGGTCGATGGTCGTGCCCTGGGTCGGGTTTCAGCTGTCGGATCTGCTGGCCAAGGTCGGCGTGCAGTCGGGTGCCAGATATGTGGGTTTTGAAACCGTGGTGCGCCCCGAAGAGATGCCGGGGCAAAGGGCCGGGCTGCTGGATTGGCCTTACCGCGAGGGGCTGCGGCTGGATGAGGCGCTGCATCCGCTGACGATCATGGCGACCGGGCTTTACGGCGAGGCGATGCCAAACCAGAACGGCGCCCCGATCCGGCTGATCGTGCCGTGGAAATACGGGTTCAAAAGCATCAAAAGCATTGTGCGCATCAGCCTTGTCGCCGAACAGCCTCAGGCCACCTGGAATATGCAAAATCCGCGCGAATACGGCTTCTATTCAAACGTGAACCCGGAGGTCGATCATCCGCGCTGGTCGCAGGCAAGCGAGCGGCCCTTGGGGGCGGGGCTGTTTGGCGGGCGCGTGCCGACGCAAATGTTCAATGGCTACGGCGATGAGGTGGCTGGGCTTTATGCGGGCCAGGACCTGACAAAGGATTATTGATGGGTCTGAGCGCGCGGATAAACGCAGGCATAAAACGCGTGCCGGCGTGGTCTATATATATAGTGGGATTCTTATGGTCGGGCTGGCTTTTGTGGCAAGCGACGACCGGCGGGTTCGGGGTTGATCCGGTCAAGGGGCTGGAACATGCGCTGGGCAAGCTTGGATTGCAGCTTTTGCTGGTGGGTCTGTGCATCACCCCTTTGCGGCGATTTGCCGGGATCAACCTGTTGCGGTTGCGCCGCGCAATAGGGCTGACGGCCTTCTACTATAT
>JBATTI010000536.1:0-4016 GCA_049670445.1 Albidovulum sp.
CGGATCATTTTGCCCTATACTTGGCGGGCACGCAAACGCGGTGTGTCCAAGCACAACCTGTTCATGCTGATTGATCAGGCTCTGAATGCGATCTTTGCCTTTACCAAGGCACCGATGCGGTTTTGCACCTTCGTCGGCACCGGAATTGCGATAAGCAGCATCTTGTTCGCGATCTTTTCGGTGCTGGCCTATATGGCAGGCTTCAGCGTGGCCCCGCGCGGGACGACGACGATTATCGTGGCGCTGTTTTTCCTTTCAGGCATCCAGCTTTTGTTCATCGGGATGCTGGGGGAATACATAACCTCTATCCATAACCAAGTGCGTGGTGGCCCGATGGTCATTGAGCGCGAATTGATCAACATAACCGGACCCGAGCTTGCAAATCAGGCCAAGGTAACGACCGCAAAGGCAGTGAAAAGCGCATGACAACGCAATCCAATACCCAATCCCGCATCCTTGGTGCTGTGGCCATACTTGCTGGTCTGGCAATGCTCGTGGTCACGATCACCGTCTCGGACGCCGATCTTGGCTGGAGCAGTACGCTGATTGACCGCTGGTATTTCAGCGTTGGTGCCGTGGCGCTGATGGCCTTCGGGATCTGCGCCCGATATGAGGCTGTGGTCTTTGGCATATTGGCGTTCTTCTTGATCGTGGGCGGTGCGGCACAGCTTTACGTGACCGATCCCTTGTGGTTTCCGGCCCTGCATCTGACGCCGGACAACTGGAAGGAATGGGCGACCATCGGGGTGATTGCGGCCGAGGCATTGGCCGCCGCCGTGGTGTTGATGCGCGCGGATCCGGGCTATATTTTCAGCGAATCCCGCAGGCGGCTGGGTCTGGGCCGGATCGCGATTTTCGTGTTGCTCACCGGGATCTTGTCGGTGCCGCTTTTGGGCTATGTGGCGCGCGGCGCGGGCATGGCATACGGCGCCCATGTGGTGGTCGGAAGCCTGTTGATCCTGGTGCATCTGTCGGTTCTGGCCGCGATGAGCCAGGTCAAAAGCCCGATCAGCGGCCTTTACCGGCTATCGCCCTTGGTGCCCGCAGTTGTGACTTTGGGTGTAAGCCTGATCTTGGGGTATTACGCGTTTGAGCGGATGCCACATGTCGAGGATGAGGTGGCCTATCTGTTTCAGGCCCGCACCTTCGCAGGTGGCGCGCTGACCGCACCAGTGCCGCCCGAAGCCGCACTGCCGGGGCTGGAATACTACCTTTTTGACATTCAGGATGGCCGTTGGTTTGCCGCCACGGCACCGGGCTGGCCCGCGGTCTTGTCATTGGGTGTGCTTATCGGCGCGCCATGGCTTATCAACCCGCTTTTGGCGGCGCTAAGCGTGCTTTTGGCCCATGCGATCACCAGCCGTCTGGCCAACCGCGACCATGCGGATCTGGTGGCGATGATGATGGGCAGCTCGCCCTGGTTGCTGGCGATGGCCGCGTCGTTCATGACCCATACGCTGACACTGACGCTGATGCTGTTTGCATGGTGGATGCTGCTGCGCGCCACGGATACATCGACAAACCGCACGCGGCGGCTGATCATTGCCGGATTGGCGATGGGCATGATCTTTGCCACACGCCCGCTGGACGGCGTGGTCATCGGCGTGCTGACCGGGCTTTGGTTGCTGTTCCGGGCCAAGGGCAGCGTCATTCAGGCCGCATTTTACGGGCTTGGCTGTGTGGGCACCGGTGCCTTGGCGCTGATCTATAATGCGGTCATCACCGGCAATCCTTTGCGCCAGCCTCTGGCGAACTATCTGGACGCGCTTTGGGGGCCGGGTGCCAATGCTTACGGCTTTGGCGACCAGATCGGCCCGGCCGGCGGCTGGGGGAATCTGGATCTGTGGCCGGGCCATTCGATAAACGAGGCGTTGATCAACACGATCAATCTGGCGGCCAGCCTGCAATTCGACATGCTGGGCTGGAGCGTCGGGTCGCTGGCGCTGATCTTGGCCTTCTTGCTGTGGCAAAAGCCGAACCGCGCGGATCTGATGATGCTGGCGGTGATCCTGTCGACGGTTTGTGTGATGTTCTTTTACTGGTTCGCAGACAGCTATTATATCGGGCCGCGTTACTGGTTCTTGGCGTCCTTCCCGTTGTTCTACCTGTCGGCGCGCGGCTATCAGGCCATTCGCGCACGCTTTCCCGACAAGGATCAACTGGCATTCGTGCGCATCGATTCCGTCTTTTGGTTCGCGTGCATCTTCGGGCTTTGCGTGTTTTTGCCGTGGCGCTCCATCACCAAATATTATGAATATGGCAATTATCACCCGACGACCCGCGAAGATGCCGCAGACGGGCGTTTCGACAATGCGGTGGTCTTGGTCAAAACCACCGGTGATGTCGGCTCTGCCTTGATGCTGAACGATCCGTGGTTGCGCGGCACGATCTATCTGAAGGACACCGGCGGTCTGGACGACGCAGCCCTCAAAGCCGCCTTCCCCGGACGCGATATCATTCGCTATGAGGATGATTGGTTCTAGCGGGTTTCGATCTTGACCCGCCATCACCTGACGCTGCCCAAAATCAATGATTTGGGGCGCGTCAGGTCATGCTTTTTGCGTCAGGCTCAGGTCGAAACGCCTTAGGCGATAGGCCGGGCACGCCCCCCCAACCTCAGTCACGTTACCTCTGTGGATTGCACTTGTGGGGCTTCGGCGATGGGGGGATCATGCCGCCTTGGCGCTTCGCGTCAGTTCACACCCAAAAGTCTTTTGGCAATCGCCACCAGGTCAATCACATGCCGGTCTGACCATGATTGCGTCCATTTCGCGCCGCCGCCAAAGATCACACTGCGCTTTGTCGCAAGGATCGGCGCGCCATTATCATAGGGCAGCCGCATCTTTTTGTGTTTCTCAAACAGCGCCATGTCGCGAATATAAAGCCCGTAACCATCATGGGCCGCGAACAACGCCCCGTCGACGGCGGTCGCCGCGGTTACTGGCTTGATAACATAGTTGATGGCCTGATCCGCCGATTTGGGAAATTCCGAATAATGCCACCAGGTCAAAGGCGCGCCAAAGAAGCTTTCGGCAGGTGCGCTATCGGTAAGCCCGATCGGAAACAGCTTGATCAACAGCACATCAACCGTATCAACCGCGCGTGGATCGTAACCATAGGAACCTGCGCCCGCCTTTGGGTCGCCATGCGCAAAGCGCGGGCCTTCGGTGGCGATAAATCCGCCAAACTCGCGGTCATATCCCTGAACCGAGGCGTCCTTGGGCAAGGCAAGCCAAAGCCCCGCCAAAAGCCCCAGACAAACGGCCCCCTTTCCCAAAGCATGTGACATCGGCGGTGATCGCCACATCGCAACCAGCAAAGGAAACATGGCCGGGATGAAATGGTGCAGCAAGATCCGGTACCCTTGCAGGTAGAAAAACAGGAAGAAGGCCACAGACAGCAAGATCAGCGCCTTGGATATCTGGTCTTGCCACCGCCATGTCGCAATGGCCAAAACCGGCACGATGCCAATGGGTACGGCAAGAAAGGCGATGCGGTTCCAATCGGTAAAGGCAACAAAGCGCAAGCGTTGTACCACGGCGGACGCGTTGAATTCCCCCCCCGGAAGAGGCAGATCCAAAAGCCGCACCAAAACCGGCAGCAAAACCGCCACTGACGCCGCCCCGATCAGGACCCAGACCGAGAATATCAGCCGCCCCCGCTCCACAGGTCGCCAGACCAGCAGCACCGCCAGCGGCCATGCCAACAACCACAGCCCGCCGGTGGGGATGGACAGATAGCTCATCAGTGCCGCGCCCAGGATCAGCGCCCGGCGGTCTTGCTCAAAGGCAAGGATGTAGCCCATGAAACAGACCATCGCGAGGGTTTCGCGGGTGCCGGGCATCGCACTGTCGCCGAACCATGGATGATACCCCCCCGAATAGGCGACCGAAAGCGTATAAAGGCACAAAGCGGCGGCGATCAGGACATGGGTCAGAAGCCCAATTTGTGCGCTGGGGCGTGCCGCCCGGATCAGGGCCGTCAGCATCGGGTAAAGCAAGGACAGCCCCATCAGC
>JBATTI010000537.1:0-5518 GCA_049670445.1 Albidovulum sp.
TGGGCGTGCAGATCGGCGTTGATACCTTGCCGATCGTCAAGGGCGAAACCGCGGTTCAGATCGCCAAACGCGCCCGGCAGCAGGCCACTTTGGGCGGCTATGACGTCTATATGCTGGATACTGCGGGCCGCTTGCATATCGACGAAATCTTGATGAACGAAGTGCAAGCGGTGCGCGATGCGGTCAGCCCGCGTGAAACCCTGCTGGTGGTTGATGGCCTGACCGGGCAAGACGCCGTGAACGTGGCCACGGAATTTGACGGCAAGGTCGGGATCTCGGGCGTGGTGCTGACCCGGATGGACGGCGACGGGCGCGGCGGTGCGGCCCTGTCGATGCGCGCGGTCACCGGCAAGCCGATCCGTTTCGTCGGGCTTGGCGAAAAGATGGACGCGCTTGAAACCTTCGAGGCCGAGCGTGTGGCGGGCCGCATTCTTGGCATGGGCGATATTGTCGCTTTGGTCGAGAAAGCCCAGGAAACCATCGAAATCGCCGAAGCCGAACGGATGATGAAGCGGTTCCAGAAGGGTCTGTTCAATATGAACGACCTGAAGGGCCAGCTTGAACAGATGGCAAAGATGGGCGGCATGCAGGGCCTGATGGGCATGATGCCGGGCATGGGCAAGATGGCCAAACAGGCCGAGAATGCCGGTTTTGACGACAAGATGCTGCGCCGTCAGGTGGCTTTGATCAATTCGATGACCAAGAAAGAACGCGCCAACCCCGATCTGATGGCCGCCTCGCGCAAACGCCGCGTGGCCGCAGGTGCCGGGCTTGAAGTGTCCGATCTGAACAAGCTTCTCAAGATGCACCGGCAGATGGCCGATGTGATGAAGAAGATGGGCAAGATGGGCAAAGGCGGCATGCTCAAACAAGCGATGAAGGGCATGATGGGCAAAAGCGGCGGCATGCCCGATATGAATGATCCCAAGGCGATGGAAGAGGCCGCGAAAGCGCTGCAAGGCAGGATGCCCGGCGGCATGGGCGGCTTGGGCGGCCTGAACTTGCCCGGCGGGCTTTCGGGCCTTGGCGGTTTTGGGAAAAAGAAATGAGCCTGAAAATCACCGATTTTTCTGCGAAAAATCACGGCCGCGGCGGCCGCTGGTCGCTTGATTTTTCGCAGAAAAATCGTTTTGGCTCAATCCTCGAGGTCCAGCTATGATCGCCCCCACGCTTCATACCGAACGCCTGACCCTGCGCGCACCGAAGCTTGCGGATTTTGAGCATTGGGCCGCGTTTTTCGCCTCGCCACGTTCGATCCATGAGCGTGGCCAAAGGAACCGTGCGGAGGCATGGCAGCTTTGGGCCGCTGATGTCGCCTTGTGGCCGCTCAAGGGCTACGGCGCTTTTGGCTTGGATGATCGGGCGACCGGCGAGTATCTGGGCGAGGTCGGTATTTATGAATTCATCGGCTACCCCGAACCCGAACTCGGCTGGTTCACCGTGCCCGAGGCCGAGGGTAAGGGCTATGCCGCCGAGGCCGCGCAAGCCGTGATGCTTTGGGCCCGCCAAAGCTTTGGTTGGGACCGGTTGATCAATATCATCGACCCGGCCAACGACCGCTCCATCGCGCTTGGTCTGCGGCTTGGCGGGGTCATCGATCCCGCGCTGCCCGGCACGGATCCGGGCGATGTCGTGATCGTACATGATCTGCGGGGGTTGGCATGAGAGCCGGGTCAGACATCCTCGTGGCCGCGTGCCGTTTCGCCCTGCCCTATACGCGCCCAAGCCAATTTGGAGGCCCGAATGAGTGATGATACGATCCGCGCCGCAGCGCTTTTGAAAGAACATCGCGACGCCATCGACCGGCTGGACGCAATCTTGGTCTACACCCTGGCCGAGCGCTTCAAACAGACCCAGGCCGTGGGGCGGCTGAAGGCCGCGCATGATCTGCCGCCCTCAGACGCCGCCCGCGAAGCCAGCCAGATGACCCGGCTTGAGCATCTGGCAACCGCCGCCGATCTGGACCCGGAACTGGCAAAGAAATTCCTGACCTTCATCATTTCCGAAGTCATCAGGCATCACGAGAAACTGCAGAAATAGCCGGGAAACCCCGGTTCTACGCCATCTTAAAGGAGAAATACCATGGCTATGAAAATCCGTCTTGCGCGCGGTGGTTCCAAGAAGCGCCCATTCTATTCGATCGTTGCATCCGACAGCCGCATGCCGCGTGACGGCCGCTTCCTTGAAAAGCTTGGCACCTATAACCCGCTTTTGGCAAAAGACAGCGAAGAGCGCGTGAAAATGGACATCGAGCGCGTGCAATACTGGCTTGGCCAGGGCGCCCAGCCCACGGACCGTATCGCGCGGATGCTGGAAGCGGCTGGCGTGAAAGAAAAAGCCACCCGCGCCAATATGAAAAAGGCCGAGCCGGGCGACAAAGCCAAGAAGCGCGCCCTTGAAAAGGCCGAAAGAGCCGCAAAGCCCGTTGAAGAAGCCCCGGCCGTTGTCGAAGAGGCTGCCGTTGAAGAAGCCGTGGCCGAAGAAGCTGCCGTTGAAGAAAAAGCTGCCGAATAAGGGCTTGAACCAGGATGATGATCGGATTTTTCCTGCGCCGGATCGTAACCGTCGCCCTTTGCGGCGGGTCGTTTTGGCTTGGCATGAAAAACGATCGTCTTTTTACACCGCCCCCCGCTGCATCCGTGGCGGGGGCCGACTGCGCCGGGGTGACGAATGGCAACTGACCGCATCTGCGTAGGCGCTGTTGCCGGGGCCTTTGGGGTGAGGGGCGAAGTGCGGCTGAAAAGCTTTTGCGCCGAACCCGCCGCCATTGCCGATTACGCGCCGCTTTACAACGAAGACGGCAGTCGCAGCTTTACCGTCACATTGACCCGCGGCCTGAATGACGGCCTTGTGGCGCGTCTCTCGGGTGTCACCACCAAGGAAGAGGCCGACGCCCTGCGCGGCCTGTCGCTTTTCGCCGACCGCGAGAAACTGCCGAACCTGCCGGATGATGAATTCTACCACACCGATCTTGTCGGGCTGGATGTGCTTGATACCAGCGGTGCGGCCATGGGCACATTGCGCGCGGTCTATAACCACGGTGCAGGCGATATTCTGGAAATTTTTGTGCCCGGACGCAAATCCACCTTGATGCTGCCCTTCACCAAGGCCTCCGTCCCGACTGTCGATCTGACCGCGCGCCGGATCATCATCGATCCGCCCGAGGAATCCGAAGCGAAATAGGCCGCTGATCCCCGATAAGCTTCTGACGCCTTAATAGCTGCGGTCGCGCAGCATCTGCCAATGCAGCGCGAATGACGGGAAGAAAAACAGCACGAACCCGAAGTTCTGATAGGCATAAAACATCATCGGGATCCACAACAGCACCGCCAGCAACCCCACACCGCCACTGATACGGCCAGCGGTGCGCACCGAAACCAACCGCGCCAGCAGCAGGTGAAAAAGCTTGCCGCCATCCAAAGGATGCACCGGGATCAGGTTGAAAAGTGCCAGCCAGATATTCAGCCACCCCAGAACCCAAAGCCCCCAGGCCAGATCACCCGTGGCCATCGGCGCCAGCAGTGACGCCACCGCCCAGATAACCAGATTGACGATCGGCCCCATTGCGACGATCAGCTCATCTTGCGACCGGGTCGCCGATTGGCCGCGTTCACAAAACCCGCCGCCGCCATGCATCATGATGCGCCGCACCCGCAGGCCTTGCACCAATGAGCCCCAGGCATGGCCCAATTCATGCAAGAAGATCGACAAGATCAACATCAGCAAAAAGGCGACGTCATACATATCGACATGGCCGCCCCCAAGACCCAGAATGATGATCGGCAGCAAGATGAAATTCCCTGCAATCTGCACCGGAACGCCCCAGGGGCCACGAAATTCGAAAATCGGATTGCTGTTGAACATTTAAAAAAGCGCCCTTCAAACGCGAACACGGCAGGTCTGTATCAGCGCTTAGACTGCAATTGTGGCAAATATTCTACTCAAGATTGATCGCTTCCTGTCTTGCCGCCCCCAGCCCAAGCAATTGATTCCGCGCACCAATCGGCGTATCGATCCGGGGCGCGCGTAACCAACCGGGGTCCCATGTCCGAACCACCAACCAAATCGCACGGCCGTCTGGCGGTTTCGGCAAGCATCAAACCGCGCGAGCTGATGCGCACCACCCCGCGCATCAAAGGCGCGTGGTGCGCCAAAATCATCACCCTGTTCCCCGAGGCCTTTCCCGGCACTTTGGGCCTGTCGCTGACCGGCAAGGCCTTGCAAGACGGGCTTTGGGCGCTTGAACCGATTGACCTGCGCCCCTTTGGCATCGGCAAGCACCGCAATGTCGATGACACCCCGGCGGGCGGCGGTGCGGGCATGGTCTTGCGCGCCGATGTGGTTGCCGCAGCCCTGGATGAGGCCGCCATCGGCACGCCGCCTGACCGCGCCCGCTGGCCCGTCATATACCTTTCGCCGCGCGGCAAACCGTTTGATCAGGCCACCGCAGGGCGGCTGGCGGATACCGATGGCGTCACACTGCTCTGCGGCCGGTTCGAGGGCGTCGATGAACGGGTGCTTGAACATTACAACATCGAAGAGATCAGCCTTGGCGATTTCGTCCTCAGCGGCGGCGAGATCGCGGCACAAGCGATGCTGGACGCCACCGTGCGGCTGTTGCCCGGGGTTTTGGGCAATGCTGTGTCTACCGAGGAAGAAAGCTTTTCGGCCGGGCTGCTGGAATATCCGCAATATACCAAACCGCCGCTTTGGCAGGGCCGCGAGATTCCGGCGGTTTTGACCTCTGGCCACCACGGCGAAATCGCCAAATGGCGGCAAGCCGAGGCAGCGCGGATAACCAAAACACAGCGACCGGATCTTTGGGCGGCTTACCGCGGCAAAGACCCGAAATAACGCGGCCCAGGGCCGCCAAGGGGTCAAAACCCCCCGGCGGTCTTGCGCAAATCGTCGGGCGACAGGCGGTAGGTTGTCAACATGTCCAAGGAATAGGCCCCCAGCCCTTCATAGAATTTGATCGCAGGCGCGTTCCAGTCAAGGCAGACCCATTCCAACATCTGCCCGCCACGCGCCAGTGCAAGTCTGGACAGATACGCCATCATGACCTTGCCAAGCCCAAGGTGGCGCATGGCCTCCTCTACAAAGAAAGCGTCGACAAAGAGGCCCGACCTGCCGGTAAACGCCGAAGATTTCCGGCAAAAGAACATGAAGCCGACGGTCTTGCCTTCATAGACGCCAAAGACCGCCTCGCCCTGACCGGTTTCCAGCAGGTCCCGGATATTGTCTTCGGTTACGATGATGTCATCGGCCATCTTCTGATAGGCGCCAAGCTTGTGCATGAAGGCGACAATCAGCCCGGCATCCTGAACCGTCGCATGGCGCAAAACGAATCTGGGGTCTTTGGTTTCGATCATATCCATAGGGGCGCCCTTTCAAGACTGCGGTCACCGGAGGGAGCCTGACATTTGATCAAATTTTTGGCAATCATTTTGATCAAATCTTGCGCCCAGGCTTGCGCCCGCAATTGTGAATCCGCACATCCCCATCCGCACACTTGGGC
>JBATTI010000538.1:0-2689 GCA_049670445.1 Albidovulum sp.
GTCAGCACCGCATAATCGGGGTTCACACCGCCGATGACGGTGGTGCGTGCCCGGGTCGAGGCCGCATAGTCGGCAACCCCGAAATGCAGGCTTTCATTGCGCTTCGATGCACCGGCAATTTCGGTGACATTTTGCATGCCCAAAGCGGTTTCGATGATATGTTCAAAACCGATGCGTTTTTTGTAGCCTTTGGCGTCTTCGATCTGGGTTACCATCATGTCCACCGCATAGACGTCAGCGGCGGTGCCGACCTTGGGGATCATGATCAGATCTAGCCGCTCGCCGGCCTGTTCAACCACGTCCACCACGTCGCGGTACATGTAGTGGGTGTCCAATCCGTTGATTCGGATCGACATGGTTTTCTTGCCCCAGTCGATCTCATTCAAGGCCTTGATGATGTTCTTGCGGGCCTGCGCCTTGTCATCAGGTGCGACCGCATCTTCCATATCCAGAAAGATCACATCGACGTCGGATTGTGCAGCCTTTTCAAACATTTGTGGCGCACTTCCGGGAACCGCCAATTCGCTGCGGTTCAGCCGGGCGGGGGCTTGTTCGATCACGTGAAAGCTCATGGGGTGGGTCCTTATTGGTTGGCTTGAAGTAACGGGGGCCATTCAAGGGAGGAAGATTTGATCGCTGTCAAGAAAGATTATTGCGCGGCAGATTGCCGCTGTGCAACTTCGTAACCGTCCGTTTCAGCGTCTGGCAGCCGCCTCGGCGGGCAGGCGCGAGGCATAGTAAAACGCGATTGCCTGAGTGCGATTTTTGACGCTCAGCTTTTCAAAAAGGTTGGACAGATGGAACTTCACGGTGTTGGCCGAAATCTCAAAATCGCGGGCCAGTTCGCGGTTGGTCAGACCGGTCGCTAAAGCCTCCAGCAGCGCCCGTTCGCGGCGGGTCAGTTGCAAGAGCGGATCGGCTTGCAATTCGCGCACATCGAGGAAGGGAAAAACCATCTGGCCGCTGGCCACGGCAAGGCAGGTATCAAGCAGCTTTTCGACCGGCGTGTTGCGCCCGGCAAAGCCCGCAGCCCCGGCCAGCATCGCCTGGCGCGCCAGATCTCCGCGCTGGTCATCGCCGTAAACCACGATGCGCGGTGCGCTGGCCTGATCGCGCAAAACCTCAATCAGTTTTTGGCCGCCAAGGGCGGGCAGGTTCCAGTCGATCACCGCGACGTCGACGGGGACGCGCATCACCGTGCCCAAAAAACCTTCGGCGGTCGAAGAGGTTGCCACAAGCGAGAATCGCGGGTCACGGTCAAAAATCTCGGACATGGCCGACAGGACCAAAGGATTGGCATCGGCCAGTGAAACGTCGATGTTGCCTTCCCTAGGGTTAAGCTGTTGCATTCATTGACCCTTTCTTCATAAACTACCCATATGGGTAGTGAAAAATTCGGTATACCGCAGTATTCTTGCCTCTTTGGGTAGTAAATACCCCACCCAATTGGTTACCCAAAAGCAGGAGTAAGGCAGGTTGTGGCCTGCTGGCAAGCGGGTTTATCACATAACGACCGAATTTGCCGGGGCGTCCCGGCGCCGCGTCCTTGCAACCCGTTATCCAAGTCAGGTCTGGCACATGAGCAATCATACCATCTTCCCGCAACTTGAAATTCCCGAAACGCTTGCAGCCGGGCCGGGGCCGGGCAACACCGACCCCCGCGTGCTTCAGGCTTTCGCCAATGCGGGCCTTGCCGACCACATGCAAGCCGACGTGCTGCGCGGCATGATCGAGGCCAAAAAGATGCTGCGCGACGTGTGGGGCACCAAGAACGTCTACACCTACGGGGTCGGCGGCACGGGCTTTTCTGGCCTTGATTGCATGCTGAACGCGATTTTGCCGGGCGACAGCGTGGTGGTCTTTGCCAACGGCACCTTCAGCGGCATTGATGCGCTGACGATCCGCATGAAGGCGGCCAGCCGCGAAGATCTTGCGGCCAACGCCATGGACCCCAAACCTGCCAATGTCACCGTGATCAACGTGCCCCATGGCCAGTCGGTAACCGGCGATATCATCGAAAAGGCCTTGGCCGAGAAAAAGCCTGCCTGGGCGTTCATGGCGCATTGGGAAACCGGTTCGGGGCGGACCAATGATGTGCGTGCCTTCTCGGCGGCTTGCGAAAAGCATGGCGCGCTGGGGCTGATTGATGCGGTATCATCATTGGGGATCGAGGATTTCTCGATCGACGATTATCCCGGTGTCGTCGGCTGGGCCTCTTGCCCGCAAAAAGGCGTTCTGTGCCTGCCGCTGACCTATGCGCCGGTCAGCTTTTCGGACCGTTATATCGCGCATGTGCGTGCCAATGGCTGCCATTCCTACGTCCATAACCCGATCCTTGAGGCGCGCCACTGGGGTGTTGTCGATGGCCAGGATGTGGCAGCGGGCAGCTATCACCGCACCCATTCGGGCTATGCGGTTGCCGCTTTTCACGAGGCGTTGCGCATCACCTTGCAGCATGGCCGCGCACAGCGGGCCCGCGACTATGCCTTCCACGAAAAGGCCCTGCGCGAGGCGGTTACGGCCATGGGCTGCACCGTTACATCCAATATGACCAGCCTTGTTGTGCTGAACCTGCCGAAATCTTTGGCGGGGCGCGAAAAGGAGCTTGTGCAAAGCTGCCGGGCCGAGGGTTTTGGCATCTGGCCGACCTTGTCGGAGCCGGTGCAGGTGCGCATCGGCATTCTCAATC
>JBATTI010000539.1:0-10487 GCA_049670445.1 Albidovulum sp.
GCGTATGGTTTGGTAGGGCAATATAGCCCTGACAGGTATTTAGTGTGGGGATCCATAAATGAAATATTCGGTAATCTTGGCGGCTGCTTTGGCGCTTGCAGGCGGTTTTGCCATGGCAGAAGAAACCTCGAATTCGGTAGCAGATGACGAGACAGAAACCAGCTGTTCGGCCGAAGGCGGTGATGATTGCGGAAGTGCTGCCAGCGAGAGCGAAGATGGTGGTGACGACATCTCGGATGACGGCGAAAACCGTGGTGATGACGAAAGCGAAGCGGGCGACGATGGCGAAGACGAGTCCCGCGATGACGACCGCGGCGGCGATGACGACCGCGGCGGCGAAGGTGGTGAAGGTGGCGAAGGCGGCGACGACTAAGTCGCATCCGCGAAAAAATCACTTCGCTTGGAAACTGATCAAAGGCGTGGGTTTAACCCGCGCCTTTTTTATAGCGTTTCGCGTTGAACCTGAATCACCTAACGCTGTCTGAAATCAAAGATTTGGGCGCGTTAGTTGATGAGTGATGTTTCAAGTTAAACGCGAAACGCTTTAGTCCGTCGCATCGCGCCATGGCGCTTTGGCGCCACGCCGCCTTACGCTACCGGTTTTTCGGCATGTTCGCGCAAGACCTTCAGCGGAACAATATCGCAAGCCCGCAGATGGGTCGCCGCAAGCCTGACATCCGGCGCGCACCCCTCATCATGGGCTTGCAAGAAACGCGAGGCGCAAAGACACCAGCTGTCACCGGGTTTGAGACCGGCAAAGCCGAACTCGGGGCGGGGGGTCGACAGATCATTGCCGACATATTTGGAATAGGCGAGGAATTCCGCCGTCATCACCGCGCAAACCGTATGGCTGCCATGGTCCTGCGCGCAGGTGTTGCAATGCCCGTCGCGGAAGAACCCGGTCATCGGGCGGGTTGAGCAGGGCACCAGCGCGCCCCCAAGAACATTCACACTTTCCGCTTTTTCCATGCCGCTCCTATAGCGTTTCGCGTTAAACCCGAATGATCCGACCTTGCCGGAAATCAAGGATCTGGGCGCATCAGATGATGTCTGATGCCTCAGGTTCAACGCGAAACGTCTTGATCCGTTGCCGCGATTGTCTGAAGCATGGTGATATTGCTGTCACCGACGCCGGTATCCTCAAAGCCACGGTCAGATGCATTGACCACAATCACCGTATCATAACGCGGCGAGATATACATGTATTGTCCATAGATGCCCTGGCTCATGAAATCACCATGACCGCCTGCGATTGTCCACCATTGATAGCCATATTCGGCCCCACCCGGGGCAGAGGCTGCGGTTGCGGCCGCAATCCAATCGGCAGGCACGATCTGGCGGCCCTGCCACCGGCCTTCTTGCAAGATCATCTGGCCAAAACGGGCGTAATCGCGCGAGATGAGGTTAAGCCCGCCCAGCACGAAGGCGGTGCCATCCCCATCGGTGAGGTAATAGGGGGCGGTCTCCAGCCCCAAGGGCTGAATGATACGCGCTTCCATCAGATCTGCGGGATCGCGGCCGGTGGCGCCTTTGATCACCATGCCAAGCACATGGGTATCGATCGAGACATAGCGCCATTTGGTGCCCGGGGCAGCGTCGCGGGTCTTGAGCGAAGCTGCGAATGCGTCCATCGACCCGCCAAGCGCCAAGGCGCGCCCCATGCGGTTTATGTCGGAAGTATAGTCCTGATAATCCTCGTTGAAGGCAACGCCGGTCGTCATGTTCAGCAAGTGGCGGATGCTGACCCCGTCATAGGCAGAGCCGATCAGCTCCGGGACATATTTTGTGACCTGATCGTCAAGTGATCCGATCTTGCCTTCGGCAAGCACCGTGCCGAACAGGGCCGATAAAAAGCTTTTGGCCATCGACCAGCTGATGCGCAGATCGGTTCGGCTGGTGCCAAGGTGGTAGCTTTCGTGGACGAGCTTACCGTGGCGCAAAACGACCAGTGCGGTGACGTTTCGGGCCCTGATCCATTCGGCGACCGCAGGCGGCAAGGCCAGCGGCGGGCCGGCGGGCAGGGGCGTTACCGGCCCGTCGCCGCGCGACAGGTTGCGGATCAGGAACAGCTTGTCCATATGGGTGAAGTTCTTGGTGATCTTGTCGGGGGCGAACAAGGTATTGACGGCCATCAGGCGGGTAATCTCTTCGCGCTTCCAAAAGGCAAGGGTGGCGGCAAGAAGGCCAAGCACCAAGGCCACCCGAAGCGCTAAGCGCAAGAGCCGCTTCATGCGACGATACCTTGACTGACCATGGCCCGGGGTGATCGGCGCGTGACACAAGGGCCCTCTTGGCGCTTTGGTGGGGCGTGCAGGGGCTGCGCCATCAGCGGAACCGGTCCATCAGCTTTTGCAAGGCAGAGCGGGGGTCAGCGGATTCGTCGATGGGTGCCGCTGTGGTTGTGGTTGTGTCTGGCGCTGTGTCTGGCGCTGTGGCCTTGGGCGGCTCTTTGGTGGTTGATGATCTGGGTGGGGCCATGCGCAAGGCCACTGCATTCATGAACCTGGCCGCATCGCCTGTGGCCAGGGATGCGGCACCATCGGAAATGCCGCGCAAAAGGTCATCAAGCCAGCTCTGTTCGGCCTTGGCGAAGTCTGACAACACATAGGCCGCGACCCGGTCTTTGTGGCCCGGATGGCCAATGCCGAGACGAACCCGAACATAAGCCTCGCCGATATGTTGGTGAAGCGAGCGCAGGCCATTATGCCCGGCATGGCCGCCGCCAGTCTTTACCCGGCATTTGCCGGGGGCAAGATCAAGTTCATCGTGAAAGACGATGATATCGGCAGGCTCAATCTTGTGAAACCGCGCGGCCTCACCAACTGACTGGCCCGAGAGGTTCATGAAAGTGTCGGGTTTGAGCAAGATCACCCGCTCGCCCCCAAGGCTTCCTTCGCAAATCTGGCCCTGAAACTTGCGGCGCCAAGGTGCGAAGCTGTGATCCGACGCAATCCGTTCGACAGCCATGAAGCCGATATTGTGCCGGTTGCCCGCATATTTGGCACCGGGATTACCGAGGCCGACGAATAAGCGCATGGTGTCCGTCTTCATGTTTTGCATCCCGACCTTAGCGGCAGGACGTCCAGCGGGTCACGATTTTTCTGCGAAAAATCGCATGAATTTTCGCAGAAAATTCGAACCTCTCAAAGAAAATCGCGGCACCAGGGCGGCGCCGCGCTTTGATCCATTTGGTCAGATCGAAGATTACTCTTCGGTCTCGGCCTCAGGGGCCTTTTCGCCTGCCGCGGCGGCTTCCTCATTATCTGCCGAGCGCAGAGCCGTCGGCGCTGTCACATTGGCGATCACGAAGTTCCGTGCGATGGTCGGTTTGGCACCGGCTGGCAGCGTCACATCTTCGATATGAATGACGTCACCGATTTCGCGGCCTTCAAGATTGACCGTGATATGATCGGGGATATCGCCCGCCGTCACTTCCAGTTCAACCTCGGGGCGCACGATGGTCAGCGTACCGCCACGCTTGAGACCCGGCGACAATTCATGCCCTTCGAAGGTGACATGAATGAACAGCTTGATCCGCGTCGTCTGACGCAGGCGCATCAGGTCAAGGTGGCGCGGCAGGTCTTTGACCACATCGCGCTGCACATTGCGGCAGATCACCCGCACATCCTCTTGTCCCTCAACCTTGAGGTTATAGAGGGTTTGCAGGAAACGGCCGGCTTTCAGCTTTTTCAGCAGGTAGTTATAATTGATATTGATCGGCTGCGGGTCTTTGCCGCCGCCATAAACGATACCGGGTACGTAGCTCTCACGACGAGCTTGACGGGCGGCCCCCTTGCCTGTCCCCGTACGTACCTCGGCTACAAGATCCGGGATCTTTCCAGCCATAGGTCTTCTCCATAAGTTAAAAGGGCATCCTCCAAGGGTGCATGCCCATGAAACGCGGCGTATAGGGGGGAATCGCCTTGAAGGAAAGCCGAAAAAATGCGTTTCCTTCGAACGCTCAGCCTTTGGGCTTTGGCGTCGCCATAAGGATAAGCGCCCATGTCGATCTTGCAAGCCATAAACCTGTCGCGCGCACCGATTGCAGCCCTGGCGGCGGTGGGTTGTCTGTGGGGCGGATTTGCGGCCTATATTCCCGATATCAAGGCCAAAACCGGGGCCAGTGACGCCGAATTGGGCGTAGCACTTATGGCGATGGCCATCGGCAGCATCATCACCATGTCCCTTGGCCCGCGGTTCTATGCAACCCTTGGCCGCCACACTTTGCCCGCAGCCTCCCTCGCCCTCAGCCTGGCCATATTATTGCCTTTGCTGGCCAAAGATGCCGCGACCCTTGGCCTTGCCTTCTTTGGGATGGGTGCCTCTATCGCCTTTCTGGATCTGGGCGCAAATCTGCGTATCTCGACGCTGGAAAACCGCCACGGCCTGCATCTGATGAACGTCAATCACGCGATGTTTTCCTTCGGTTTTGCCGCAATGGCCTTTGTCGCCAGTATCGCGCGCAAGGCCGGTTGGCCGCCGGAGGCCTTCTTTCCGCTGATCTTCATCGTGGTCCTTGCACTTGGTCTGGCGATGATCGAAAGGCGTGACTGGCAAGGGGCGCCGCCAGCGCCGGAAGGCGCCGATCACAAAGGCATCTGGGCTGCGATCTTGCCGGTGGCCGTGATCTTGTTCATCGCCTTCGTCACTGAAAACGGGTCTGACAGCTGGTCGGCGCTGCATATTGAGCGGACCTTGGGCGGCGTGGCGGGCGCGGGCGGGCTGGGCCCGGCGGTCTTTGGGCTTATGATGGGGTTGGGGCGCTTGTCCGGGCAGGTCGTTGCACAAAGGCTGGGCGAGGCTGCGCTGATCTTCTGGTCGGCAGTGGTGGGCGTGATCGGCGGGCTGATCACTGCGGCTGCACCAACCCCGACCGTGGCGATCTGTGGCTTGGCGATGATCGGGATTGGAATCGCGGTCACGGTGCCCTCTGCCAATTCGATCCTTGGCAAGCTTGTGCGCCCCGATCAGCGCAGCTATGCCATCTCGCGCGCATGGATGATCGGTTTTACCGGATTTATTGTGGGGCCGACCACGATGGGTTTCATATCCGAGCATTTCGGCCTGCGCGCGGCCTTTGTCTTTCTGGCCCTTGCCATGGCGCTGATCCTGCCTGCGATCAGCCTGATCAAATACCGCGGCACCTAGCTGTAATTATCAAGAAAACCTTTGGGGATCAGCAGATTGTGGCGGCCCAAAGTGGCAACCTCGCGTTCGCCGCAAAGGGCCAGCGTCGCGTCAAGCTCTTTGCGTATAACCTCCAGCGCTGCGGTCACGCCGGGCTGGCCCATCGCCCCCAGACCGTAGATATAACTGCGCCCGATCATCACGCCTTTGGCCCCAAGCGCCAGCGCCTTGAGCACGTCCTGCCCCGAACGGATGCCGCTATCAAGCCAGACCTCGGTCTGATCACCCACGGCGGCCACGATTTCGGGCAAGACCTTGATCGAGGAAAGCGCCCCGTCAAGCTGGCGCCCGCCATGGTTGGACACGACAATCGCATCGGCACCAAGGGAGGCTGCCTTTTGCGCATCGGCAACATCCAAAATGCCCTTCAGCACCACCTTGCCGCCCCACATCTTCATCAGCTTGGCGATCTTGTCCCAGTTCAGCGCCTGATCAAAGCGTTCCGCCGTCCACAGCGACAGCGATGACGGATCGGCCACACCTTCGGCATGGCCGACGATATTGCCAAAGAACCGCCGCTTGGTGCCCAGCATCGCCAGACCCCAACGCCATTTGGTTGCAAGGTTCAGCATCGTCGCCACAGTGAATTTCGGCGGGGCCGAAAGGCCGTTCTTGATGTCCTTGTGGCGCTGGGCAAGCATTTGCAGATCAACCGTGATCACCAGCGCCGAACAGCCCGCCGCACGGGCGCGGTCGATGATGCGTTGATTGAAATCGTCATCATTGAGGGTGTAGATCTGAAACCAGAAGGGTTTGGTTGTATGCGCGGCCACATCCTCGATCGAACAGATCGACATGGTCGAAAGGGTGAAGGGAACGCCGAAAGCCTCGGCGGCGCGGGCGGCCTTGATCTCTCCATCCGCGCATTGCATGCCGGTCATGCCCACGGGGGCAAGGGCCACAGGCATCGCCACATTTTGCCCAAGCATGGAGCCTTCGGTCTTGCGGTTGGTCATATCCACCGCGATTTTCTGGCGCAGCCGGATTGCGGTGAAATCAGAGGTGTTTTCGCGAAACGTCTGTTCGGAATAGCTGCCGCTTTCGCAGTAGTCGTAAAACATCTTCGGAACACGGCGGCGATAAATGCGCTTGAGGTCGTCAATTGAGGTAATTACAGGCACTTCGGCCTCCGAAAGCTGATAATTGGTAAGGATAGGTTGCCAATTATTGACCGGGGCCGCAATAGTGCATCTCAGGCAGCCCCCGTCACCGTCCGTTCGGTTTGGTGTTGCGACCCGGCCGTCAGATCATATTTGCGTGCGATTTGTGCATTGCTTTTGATTTCATCCCCATCTTGGGTATCACTTCCGTCCGAACAGGAGTGATCCGTGACCGCAACCAACACCTCATATTTCGACCGCGCACTTGATTGGATCGGCAGGCGTCTTTCGGCCAAATTGCGCAGCCCGGTTTCGGGGTACAAGCCCTTTACGCCATCTGATTATGAGACCCTGTGCAAGACATTGCGCCCCGGCGACATTTTGTTGGTTGAGGGCAATCAGCGCATATCGAATGCCATAAAATACCTGACCCAATCAACCTGGTCGCATGCCGCGATCTATGTGGGCAATGCCTTGCCAACGCCCGCAGACGGTTCAGAGCGGCCGCGCCTGATTGAGGTGAATGTGGGGGAAGGCTGCGTTGCGGTGCCCCTGTCAAAATATGAGACCTACAATACCCGCATCTGCCGCGCCGTCGGGCTTGACGATGAAGAACAAGCGCAGGTGGTCGGTTTCATGATCGACAAGATCGGCCTGCATTATGATCTGCGCAATATCTTCGATCTGTTGCGCTATTTCTTTCCGACACCGCCCGTGCCGGTCCGCTGGCGGCGCCGGATGATTGCCTTTGGATCGGGCGATCCAAGCCGGGCGATCTGTTCATCCCTGATCGCGCAGGCCTACCAATCGGTGCGCTATCCGATTTTGCCCACGGTCAAGGTGGTGGGCCGCGAAGGCGAATATGCCCGGCGCGAGATTTACCACATCCGCCACCATTCGCTGTTCGCGCCGCGCGACTTTGATCTTTCGCCTTATTTTGAAGTGGTCAAACCCACGTTGAAGGGCGGGTTCGATCACCGCAAGGTCGCCTGGGCAGATGCGCAATCCGACGCGGCAGAGCCGCCTAAAGCCGGTTGACCGGGATCTTCATATAGACATTGCCGTCATCCTCGGGGGGCGGCATCTGGCCTGCACGCATATTCACCTGAATGGAGGGAATGATCAGCTTGGGCATACCAAGTTGTGCGTCGCGCTGGGTGCGGAAGGCGACAAATTCAGCCTCGGTCTTGCCGCCGCCGACATGGACATTGCGGGCTTTTTGCGCGGCCACGGTGGTTTCCCAGCAAAAGGCATCGCGTCCGGGGGCTTTGTAGTCATGGCACAAGAACAGCCGGGTATCGTCGGGCAGGGCCAGAATGCGTTGAATCGAGTCATATAGATCGGTGGCCGATCCGCCGGGGAAATCGGCGCGCGCAGTGCCGAAATCGGGCATGAAAAGCGTGTCGCCAATAAAGGCCGCATCGCCTGTTACATAGGTTACACAAGCGGGCGTATGGCCGGGCGTGTGCATCACCCGCACCTCAAGCGAGCCGATCAGGAAGTGGTCGCCATCGTCGAACAGCCGGTCAAACTGGCTGCCGTCCATCTCAAACTCGGTGCCTGCGTTGAATATCTTGCCGAACACTTTTTGCACGGTTGCGATGTTCGATCCTATCGCGATCTTGCCGCCAAGCTCTTGCGCGAGATAAGGGGCGGCAGAGAGGTGATCGGCGTGAACATGGGTTTCCAATATCCATTCCAGCGACCAGTTGTTCGCCTTGATCACGCCGATCAGCATATCGGCATGGGTGGTGTGGGTGCGCCCCGCGGCCAGATCGAAATCCAGGATCGAATCGATGATGGCACAGGCGTTGGAGCCGGGATCCTTGACGATGTAGCACGCAGCATTCGTCGTTTCATCGAAATAGCTGTGAACCTCGGGGCGCATGACCTTTGTCCTTTAATAGACCACCACGGCGCGGATGGATTTGCCTTCATGCATAAGATCAAAGCCGTGATTGATCTCTTCCAGCTTCAGGGTGTGGGTGATCATCGGGTCAATCTCTATCTTGCCGTCCATGTACCAATCCACAATCTTGGGCACATCGGTGCGCCCTGATGCGCCACCAAAGGCCGTACCGCGCCAGGAGCGTCCGGTGACAAGCTGGAAGGGCCGGGTCGAGATTTCCGCACCTGCGGGCGCCACGCCGATGATGATCGATTCGCCCCAACCCTTATGGGCGGCTTCCAGCGCTGTGCGCATGACTTTCACATTGCCGGTTGCGTCAAAGGTGTAGTCGGCACCGCCCTTTGTCAATGCGACCAGATGTGCCACCAGATCGCCATCCACCTTGCTTGGGTTGACGAAATCGGTCATGCCAAAATGGCGCCCCATGGTTTGCTTGTCATCATTGAGATCGACCCCGACGATCTGATCGGCCCCCGCAAGCCGCAGCCCCTGGATGACGTTCAGGCCAATACCGCCCAGACCAAAGACAATCGCGCGGCTGCCAATTTCAACCTTGGCGGTGTTGATCACAGCACCGATGCCGGTGGTCACGCCGCAACCGATGTAGCAGATTTTGTCGAACGGCGCGTCCTTGCGCACTTTGGCCAGCGCAATTTCGGGCACAACCGTGTGGTTGGCGAAGGTTGAACAGCCCATATAGTGATGGATCGGCGTGCCATCGAGCATCGAAAACCGCGTGGTTCCATCGGGCAAAAGCCCTTGCCCCTGGGTCGAGCGGATCGACTGGCAGAGGTTGGTTTTCGGGTTCAGGCAATATTCGCATTCGCGGCATTCGGGCGTGTAAAGCGGGATGACGTGATCGCCAACCTCAAGGCTGGTGACCCCTTCGCCAACCTCGATCACAACGCCCGCGCCTTCATGGCCCAAAATCGCCGGGAAGATGCCTTCCGGGTCGTCGCCCGAGCGGGTGAATTCATCGGTATGGCAAAGCCCGGTGGCCTTGATCTCGACCAGAACCTCGCCCTTGCGCGGTCCTTCAAGGTTCACCTCCATGATGACCAATGGCTTTCCGGCTTCTACGGCAACGGCGGCTTTCGTACGCATTCTAGGCTCTCCAGTCAGATTTGGCGTGATCAGAAATAGGGTGGTTTCGGTCGCTTCTGCCGCAGTTTCGCGATATGCGCGGCGCGGGTCAACATGCATTGTCGCGCAGCAGACCAGAGGTCAAATCAGCTTCACCAAAGCCTCGGCAAAATCGGTGCTTTCGACAAAGCGAAAGCGGGCGGGGTTGCGGGCCGCGATCTTGGCCAAGGGCGCGGATTGGGCGGTGTCTGAGGGGGCAAGGAACAGGCGCGCGCCCAGCGCATTTGCACCGGGCCGGATCACACCAAGGCGCTGCAAATGCGCAAGCGTCTCTTCGGCCAGATCATGGGTCAGATCACCGGTCATATCACCGGCCAGATCACGGGCCAGATCATTGGCCGGAATGCCAGCGGCCGGGCGCAGCTGAACCGAGGCCAGCGCCCCGCTGGCGCCGGGTGCGCGCCGCGCCAATGCGCCGGTATTGCGCAGCCGCTTGATGGTCTTGTCGCCGAACACTTCGACATAGCCGGTCGGGGCGGCCCATTCCCCGTCAAAATGCAAGACCACGTTCCGGATCACGCCGGTCCGCGCGGCGACCGGACTGCCCGACAAAGGCGCATGGGCGCGCGAGGTGAACATCACGCATGCCGCGCCGATTTCGCCTTGGGCAAGGCGGATGGTGGCACCCGCGCCGTCAAGCGCCACGCCTGTCACCTCCTGCCCCAAGCGCAAGGTGCCGCCGGCCTCGGTAAACCTTTGGGCCAGCGCTTGCACCACATCGCCCATGCCATGTGCGGGATAGACAAAGGGCGTCTTCAGATTGGCCAAGGCGCGCCGGGCGCTGATGCCCATGCGGCGGGCCTGTTCGACCTTGCCGCCCAAAAGCGCTTTGGCACCGACAAGACTGTGCAAGGCAACCCGTGTGGCGCCAATGCCGATCTTGCGCCCGCGCCAGAGGCCAAAATCGGGGGTGTCGGGATCCGCGATCATTTCCACCCCGCTGGCGGCTTGCAGGTATTGCGCAATGCCGGGGCGGTTTTCAAGCAGGTGAACGGCAGGTTCGACGCCAAGATGGCCGAAAAGATCAATGCTGCGCCATGCCCCCCCCGGTGCCTCGGCGCGGTCGATCAGGGTGACTTTTGCGCCGCGCTGCACCTCGCGCAGGGCCAGAAGCAGCATCAAGGGGCTGGTGCCGATCCCGATCATGT
>JBATTI010000540.1:0-5136 GCA_049670445.1 Albidovulum sp.
GGCCGAAACCTGACTTTGGTTGAAGAGGATAGAGCGTTTGGGATCAATTCCGGCGGCGATAAAGCCTGCCGCGGCCTCGCGCGTTTGGGCGCGCAGGCGTTCGGGGTCTTGCCATACGGTGATCGCATGCAGATCGACAAGACAATAGATCGTCTCGATCCCCTCATCTTGTTTTTGCACAAAACGCTTAAGCGCGCCAAGGTAGTTGCCCAGCGTCAGCCCGCCCGACGGCTGGATGCCCGAAAAGATGCGGGGTGTGAATTTTGTGACATTGGCGGACATGGGGCAGCTCCGTCTGGAAATTTGGTTGGGTTCGGCGTATCGCAGGGGCATAGCCTCGTCAACAAGACTGGGCCCCAGCGGAGAATGTGATGCGCGACGGATATGATAATTCGCCCTTCAACCCGGTGCCGCCCGAGGTCTGGGCGCTGGTGCTGCCGATCATGGCGATGGAGATTGTGCTTAATCTGGCCGTCAGCGGCTATGCCGGCGGGGCCACTGGCGTTGGTTGGCGTCAAGACGCTTTGCAGCGTTTTGCACTGGCCCCCGGGATGCTGCAAGAGATGATCAGCACCGGGCGCTGGCACGCGGATTATGCCATGCGCCTTGTCACCTATACTTTCGTCCATCTCAATTTCACCCATGCCTTGTTCGTCGGCATCTTTACACTGGCGCTTGGGAAATTCGTGACCGAGGTTTTTCGGCCCTGGGCCTTCTTGCTGGTTTTCTTCGCGGCGTCGATTGTGGGAGGCGTCGCATATTCGCTGATCCCCGGCGTGCGGCTTGCACTTATCGGCGGTTATCCGGCGGCTTATGGGCTGATCGGGGCCTTCACCTTCATCATATGGGCGCGTCTTGGGGCGATGCATGCCAACCGGGCGCGGGCCTTTTCGTTGATCGGGTTCTTGATGGGCATTCAGCTTGTCTTTGGGCTTTTGTTCGGCGGTGGATATGATTGGATCGCCGATCTGGCGGGTTTTGCCACCGGCTTTGGGCTTTCCTTCGTGGTGGCGCCGGGGGGCCCTGCGCATATCCTTGCGCGGCTGCGTCAGCGCTGACGGGTGAAGCCTGCGCGAAAGTCCGAAGGTTTGAAAGCGCCGATGGCAAAGGCCGCCAGCACATAGACGGCAAGGCCTGAAAAGCACAGCAGCGCCAATGCGCCAAAACGCTGGCCGCCGGTCGCAAGGGCCTCGGCCAGCTGGCCCTCGGCCCACCACAAAAACCCGCCCATGATCAGCGCGGCCAGCACAATGCGCAGGCTGCGCGACACAAGGCGGGCGTCGGCGCGGGTCGCCTCGCCCATGGTGCGCGTCCCCCACCAAAGCTGCGCGATCATCACCCATCCCGAAACCGTCAGGCCGATGGCCGCGGCGATGAAGCCAAGGAAGGGGGCAAGGCCAAGCGCAAGCGCCGCGTTCACAACCATCGACTGCACGGCAAACCTGAAAGGTCTGCGCGTATCTTCGCGGGCGAAATACAAAGGTTGCAGGACCTTTTGCAAAACGAAGGCCGGAAGGCCAAGCCCGTAGACCGCCAGCGCCAGCGCCGTCGGCCCGGTATCGGCCAAGGTAAAGGCGCCGCGCTGGAACAACACCCCGATCAGCGGCACCGGGATAATCACAAGCGCCACGGCGGCGGGCAGGGTCAGGAACAGCGCGAATTCAGTGGCGCGGCTGAAGGCATGACGGCTGCCGCCCACATCGCCTGCCTTCAGCCGGCGCGAGATATCGGGAAGCAAGACGATACCGATGGCAATGCCCACGACCCCCAAAGGCAACTGATAAAGCCGGTCGGCATAGCTGAGCCATGCAATCGCGCCGTCAAAATGGCTTCCGACCTGACGCCCGACCAGAAGATTGATCTGCACCACCCCTCCGGCCAGAACCGCAGGCCCGGCGACCGCGATCAGGCGGCGCATATCGGGGGTCAGGCGCGGCCGCTTCAGCCGCAAGGGAAAGCCCATCCGGGCCGCGGCAAACCAGACAAGTGCAAGCTGCGCCATCCCGGTAAGGGGCGTGGACCAGGCCAGGGTCAGCCCCATATCCCAGCCCGCGCGATGGGCATAAATCATCGCGCCGATAAAGATCACATTCAGCAATACCGGCGCCCCGGCGGCGGCGACAAAACGCCCCCCGGCATTCAGCAGCCCCGACAAAAGGGCCGTCAATGAGATGAAGAAGATATAGGGAAAACAGATATTTCCATATTCAATCGCCAGTTCCAGCCGCGCGTCGCCAGCAAAGCCACCGGCCATGGCAAGCACCAGCCAGCGCATGCCGATCATCGCAATCACCGAAAAGATCGCGACCACCAGCGCCAACCCTGCAAAGGCGTTCTCGGCAAATTCGCGCGGGTCATCACCTGCTTCCAGCTTTTTTGAGAACATCGGCACGAAAGCGATGTTGAACGCCCCTTCGGCAAAGAAGCGGCGAAACATGTTGGGCAGGGAAAAGGCCACCATGAACGCCTCGGCCACCGGGCCTGTGCCCAGATAATTGGCAGTGAGCACATCGCGCGCGAAGCCAGCTATGCGGCTTAACAGGGTCCAGGCCCCCACGGTCAGAAAACCGCGGATCAGTCTAATCGGTTTCATCAGCTTACTGCCCGCTCCGCGCCTTCGGTGATTGCTGTGCGCAGTTTTTTCTCAAGGTTGTCTTGCTTGGATTTCGTATGAAGTTTCAAGCCGAACATGTCCTTGACGTAAAAGCTGTCTACCACCTGCGCCCCATAGGTCGCAATCACGGCGCTGGCGATATAGATGTTATTGGCGGCCAAGGTGCGGGTCAGATCGTACAAAAGCGCCGGGCGATCGCGGGTATCAACTTCGATAATCGTATAGATCTCAGAGCCTTCGTTGTCGAAAGTGATCGACGTTGGAAAGCGGAACATGCGTTCGCTTTTGCGGATCTTGTCGCGTTCCTTGAAGGCGTCACGCGCGACAACCTCGCCTTTCAATATCTTGGCGATGGTGTCGCGCAGGCGCGGGATGCGGGCGGAAACATAGGGGTGGCCTTCGGCGTCCTGCACCCAAAACACCGCCGTCGCATGGCCGTCTTTCGACGTATAGGTGCGCGCGTCCACCACATTGGCCCCCGACAAAGCCAAGGCACCTGCCAGCCGCGAAAAAATGCCGGGGTGGTCGGCCAAAGCAAAACACGCACGGGTGGCGTCATGGTCAAGATCGGGTTCGATGTCTACGCGGATCTCGTCTTTGCCGATGTCGCGCAAGAGATGGGCGAAAACGCTATGCGTTTCGGTGGAAAGCCCTTGCCAATAGGGCGCGTAGTGGCGCGCAACCTCGCGGCGGATATCCTTGACATCCCAATCGGGCAGCGCATCGCGCAAGGCGCGTTTGGCTTCATCCTGGCGCTTGTCACGGTTGAGGCTTTCCAGCCCGGCCTCCATCGCCTCGGTGGTATCGGCGTAAAGGCGGCGCAAAAGCATCGCTTTCCAGTTGTTCCAGGTTGTCGGGCCGACGCCGCGAATGTCGCAAACGGTCAGCACCGTCAAAAGATCAAGCCGTTTGCGGGTTTTGACGATTTTGGCGAAATCGCGCACGGTGCGCGGATCGGATATGTCGCGCTTTTGCGCCATGTCGGACATGACCAGATGGTAGCGCACCAGCCATTCAACGGTTTCGCATTCCTCCGCCGTCAGCCCCAGACGCGGCGCCACGCGCCGGGCAATCTGGGCGCCAAGGACCGCGTGGTCTTCGGGGCGCCCCTTGCCGATATCATGCAACAAAAGCGCCACATACAGAACCTTGCGGTTCACGCCCTGATCAAGGATCGAGGAGGAAAGCGGCAGTTCTTCGATCAGCTCGGCGCGTTCAATCTGGGCGAGGATAGAGATGCATTGGATCGTATGTTCGTCAACTGTGTAGCTGTGGTAGACGTTGAATTGCATCATCGCGACGATGGGTTCGAACTCGGGCAGGAAAGCCGCCAGAACCCCCAGTTCATTCATGCGCCGCAAGGCCCGTTCCGGGTTGCCGTGCTTGAGCATGAGATCAAGGAAAATCCGCGTCGCCTCGCGGTCTGCGCGCATGTCATCATCGATAAGGTCAAGGTTGGCAACCACAAGACGCATCGCGTCGGGGTGGATCAACAATCCGCTGCGCAAAGCCTCTTCAAACAGCCGCAACAGATTGAGCTTGTTTTCGAGGAAGTCATCGGGGGAGACGATATTGAGCCGACCGCGGTCAATCCGGTAGCCTTCGGGCAATTTGCGCCGCCGCCGCAAAAGGCCGGTAAGGCTGGCTTCCTGCTTGAGGTGGCGCGCCTCCATCGTGGTCAGGAACACCCGCGTCAGTTCGCCCACATGGGTGGCATGGCGAAAATAGTCTTGCATGAAATGTTCAACCGCGCGCCTGCCGCCGGCATCTTTGTAACCCATGCGCCCGGCCACTTCGACTTGCATGTCGAATGACAGCTTGTCGACCGCGCGGCCTGCTATGCGGTGCAGATGGCAGCGCACGGCCCAAAGAAAATCCTCGGCGGCGGCGAAGTTCTGGTATTCTTCGACACGAAAAACGCCCTCGCCGACAAGCTCGGCGGCCTTGCCCACACCGTGAATATATTTGCCGATCCAGTAGAGGGTTTGCAGATCGCGCAAGCCGCCTTTGCCTTCTTTGACATTGGGTTCCAGAACATAACGCTGGTTGCCCTGGCGTTTGTGGCGCGCACTGCGCTCGGCCAGTTTGGCCTCGATGAATTCGGCACCTGTATTGCGAAACAGATCCGAGCGCAGCTTTGCGGTCAGATCCTGCGCCAGCGTTTCATCACCCGTCAAAAAGCGGTGCTCTAAGAGCGCGGTCCGGATGGTGTAATCTTCGCGCCCCAGGCGCAGGCAGTCTTTGACGGTGCGGCTGGCATGACCGACCTTCAGCTTGAGATCCCACAAGATATAAAGCGTGGTTTCAATAACGCTTTCGGCCCATGCGGTCATCTTCCAGGGGATCAGTAACAACAGATCAATATCGGAATATGGCGCAAGTTCGCTGCGCCCGTAGCCGCCGACGGCCAGCACGGCAAGCCTTTCATTCTTGGTGGGGGTGGGCAGGGGGTGCAGTTTGCGGGTGGCAAGGTCAAGCGTGACCGCAATCGTGGCATCGGCAAGGGCGGCGCGGGCCTGGAC
>JBATTI010000541.1:0-2537 GCA_049670445.1 Albidovulum sp.
CACCAAAGTGGCGCAGGCGATCAAGAGGCCGAAAAACTGTTCCGCAATTGGATGGCGCATGTATCATGACCCTATCGCCAATTTTCCAAAGGGCAAGGAATAGAAGCCGTAATGATATTTGCACGATTTGGGATAGGGGCCAGGCTGTTCATCGCTTTTCTGGCGATCACGGCCGTATCCTTGTCGTCGGGTCTGGCCAGCTGGTTCGTGTTGCGCGAAATCGCTCAGGCCCAGCGTCAGGTCAATGTCGAGGCGCTGCCGGCGATTGCGGCCACCACCCGCACGGCCAATGCCACATCAAGGCTGGTGGCCACCGCCGCCGCCCTTGACGCGGCCACAGATGAAGCGTCGCGGCGGCGGGTCGAGGCGGAACTTGCGGCCCTCGCGACCGAGGTTCGCGGCTCTGTCGCGGATGCGCGGTTTTCGGCGTTGGACAAGGACATTGCCAGCGGTCTTTCAAGCACCACAGAGGCATTGATCGCCAATCTTTCCAAGCAAAACGCCCTGGTCAGGGAACGCCTGAAACTCTCCGCCGATTTCGCCGCGCGGGCCGAGACGACGATTGCGGCGGCGACAGCCATTGTTGATGTCTCTGAAACGCTGGTGTCGAATGCCTCTGCGGGGGCATCGGCGGTGGTGGCCGGGCTTTACGGGCTGATCGACGATCCGGCCTATCACCGTCAGGCCTATGATGCGCTGGATCGTTTGATCGAGCAGGACATTTACCTGCTGGACCGGATGTCGGAACTGCGCTTGCGCAGCTCGCAGATCGGCTTGCTGGCCAACCGGCTGACCCGTGCGATTGACCGCGCCGAGGTGGCAGAGATTGCCGATGGGTATCTGGGGCATCTGCGGGTTGTGCACCGGCGCATTGCCAGCATCGATGACCCGGTGCGCAAAGAGCAGGCCGCGGCCTACCGCCTGGTCCTTGATGAAACCGTCGGTGACACGCCGTGGAGCCTGAGCCTTTTTGCGCAAAGGTTGCGGTTGATCGGCATTGGCGAAGAACTGGAGGGGCTAAGCGCCGATAACCGCAACCTGTCGGTCAAGGTCGGAGAGATCGCGCAATCCATGTTGCGCCAGTCAGAGGTCTTCGCGCGTTCCACCGCCGATCAGGCCGCAGCCGCCGTCAGTGCGGGGCTGTACTGGCTTGTCGTCTCTAGCCTGATCGCGGTGGTGATATCGGGGCTGATTGTCTGGCTTTATGTCGAACGCAAGGTGGTGCGGCGTCTGGCCAATCTGGCCGGTGACATGCAGCGGCTGACCGACGGCGATCTGAATGTCGATGTGAAAGAGGAGGGCACGCATGAATTGCGGGCGCTGTCGGGGGCGGTGCGGGCCTTTCGCGACGAATCCAAACAGCGCCGCTTGCTTGAACATGAACGCGAACGCACCAATGAAGAGCTACGCCGCCACCGCGAAGAGCTGCAGGCGCTGGTCGATGAACGCACCATTCAGCTAAGCGAAACCAACGAAAAGCTGCAAAGTGAGGTGGTCAGCCACGCCGATGCCCGCGAGCGGGCCGAAAGCGCCAGCCGGATCAAGTCGGAGTTTTTGGCAACCATGAGCCATGAGATCCGCACACCGATGACGGGCATGATGGGGATGTTGCGGGTGTTAAGCGCCTCCGATGTGACCCGCGAACAACGCCAGCAACTGACCGTGGCGCGCCAATCGGGCGAGGCGCTTTTGGCGATTCTCAACAGTATTCTGGACTATTCGAAAATCGAATCCGGTAAGATCGCCGCCGATCCGGTGGTTTTCGATCTGCGCGATGCCCTGGCCGGTATCATTGCCTTGATGAAACCCGCAGCCAGCGAAAAGCACCTTCAGATCGCGCTGGAAGTCGATCCGGGCATCTGGGACCATCACTTTGGCGACGGCGGCAAGCTGCGCCAGATCATGTTCAACCTTTTGAGCAATGCGATCAAATTCACGCAAAGCGGTGAGATCAAGATTGCCGTGAAGCTGGCCAAAGAGACAAAGCGCAAGCAATTGCTGGAGCTGTCGGTGGAAGACAGGGGAATCGGGATTGCGCAGGATCAACAGCAGCATGTTTTCGAATCCTTCACCCAAACCGATCCCTCGATCACCCGCCGCTACGGCGGAACCGGGCTTGGGCTTGCGATTTCAAAACGGCTGGCCGAGGTGATGGGCGGCGATATCGCCCTGCGCTCTGCGCTTGGTGTCGGCAGCACCTTTAGCGTGACCATGCCGCTTGCCGCCGCACCGCGCGCTAGGGACGCAAACCCCTCTGAACCCTCGGGCGGGGTCACCTTCAAAAGGAAGCTTTCGGTGCTGGTGGTGGAGGATGACCCCGCCACGCGGATCGTGGCGCAAAGCCTGTTGGAGGCCGCGAACTGCACTGTTGTGCTTGCCAAGGATGGGTATGAGGCACTGGATCTGGCGAAAACCGCCAGCTTTGATGTGGTTTTGATGGATGTGAGCTTGCCGGGGATGGATGGGTTGGAAACCACGGCGGCCCTGCGCAAGGCGGGGTTGCCCGGATCGGTGCCGGTGATCGCCATGTCTGCGCA
>JBATTI010000542.1:0-5489 GCA_049670445.1 Albidovulum sp.
GCCGAAGCCATGGCGCCAAGTTTGCGGACCAGCCGCGTCGTGCCACCTGCACCGGGGAAAATGCCGACCATGATCTCGGGCAGGCCGATCTTGGCCTTGGGATTGTCGGCCGCAATGATCCGGTGACACGAGAGCGGAATTTCAAGGCCAATGCCAAGGGCGGTGCCGGGGAGGGCGGCGACGATTGGTTTGCCACCCTTCTTGGTTTTCAGATCCATCCCCATAAGCTCTATCTTGCGCTCAAGCTTGTGAAAATTCATGATCCCGTCGAACAGCCCGCGCGCCGGATCATCGCCCGCAGATTCTTTCATTTTCGCGATAATATTAAGATCCATCCCACCGGCGAAATCCTTCTTGCCGCTGGTCAAGACCACGCCTTTGACGGCCGCATCGGCAATCGCGCGGTCAATCAATCCGTCAAGCTCTGCCGCAGCCTCAAGATTGAGGACGTTCATGGATTTTCCGGGCACGTCCCAGATGATGGTCGCAACACCCTCGGCATCAACGGTATAGGTGAAATCGCTCATTCTTTTTCTCCGCTCCAGGGTTTGCCATCCTTATGGGTAAAGCGGTATTTGCCGCCCTCCATTTCGACCTGCATGTCGACATCGGAATAGGTGGCAAGTTCGCGCGTGGCCTTGGTGCCGATTACCAGAAACTGCGCCTCGGCCGCGGATCTGTTGACGAAGTGATGGCCGTTCGGCTCACCCGCCGGGAAGGCCGCGCAATCGCCGGGGTGCATCAGGGTTTCGCCCTCATCTTGCACCAGCACGCATTCGCCTTTGGTGATCATGACAAATTCATCCTCGTTGAGGTGCCAGTGCCGCAAGCTGGATTTGGCACCGGGGGCGAGGGTGACGAGATTGGCCCCGAACTGCGTGAGGCCCCCCGCATCACCAAGGCGCAGCGATGACCGTCCGGCCATTTCCGACGCATAGGGCTCGGGATAGATTGATCCGGTTTTCACCGATACGTTTGATTTATCGATAACGCCCATCATACCCTCTCAATAATCGTGGCCGCACCCATGCCAGAGGCAATGCACAAAGTGGCAAGACCCACGCCCTTGCCCGAACGCTCCAATTCATCCAAGAGCGTGCCGATGATGATCGCCCCGGTGGCCCCCAAAGGGTGCCCCATGGCGATGGAGCCACCGTTGACATTGACCTTGTCGTGATCGACGTCGAAGGCCTGCATGAAGCGCAAAACCACGGATGCAAAGGCCTCATTCACCTCGAAAAGATCAATGTCGGAAATCGACATGCCGCTGTCTTTGAGGATCTTTTCGGTCACCGGCACCGGGCCGGTGAGCATGATGGTGGGATCGGTGCCGATCTTGGCCGTGGCACGAATGCGCGCGCGGGGTTTGAGGCCATGGGCCTTGCCGAATTCCTTATTACCGATCAGCAGGGCCGCAGAGCCATCGACAATGCCGCTTGAATTCCCCGCATGGTGGATATGGTTGATCCGTTCCAGATGCGGGTATTTCATCAATGCGATCTTGTCAAAACCGGGCATCACCTCGCCCATCGCCTTGAACGAGGCGTCAAGGCGGCCAAGGGCCTGCATATCGGTGCCGGGGCGCATGTATTCATCGTGATCAAGGATGGCGAGGCCGTTTTGATCGCGGATGGTCACGACCGATCCGGCAAAGCGCTTGTCGGCCCAGGCGGCGGCGGCGCGGCGCTGGCTTTCCACTGCCAAAGCGTCGGCATCATCACGGCTGAAGCCATATTGGGTGGCGATGATATCGGCGGAAATGCCTTGGGGGACGAAATAGGTTTTCATCGCAAGGCTTGGGTCCACCGCAATTGCGGCCCCGTCTGACCCCATCGGCACCCGGCCCATCATTTCGACCCCGCCGGCGATATAGGCCTGGCCGGCACCACCCCTGACTTGATTGGCGGCAAGGTTCACAGCCTCCATCCCGCTTGCACAAAAGCGGTTGATGGCAAGGCCGGGGATGCTTTCGTCAAGATCCGACAGCAACACCGCCGAGCGCGCAAGGCAGCCGCCCTGTTCGGCCACCTGCGTGACATTGCCCCAGATCACATCTTCAACCGCGTGACCTTCCAACCCGTTGCGTTCTTTGACGGCATTGAGAACTTTGGCCGAAAGGGCGACCGATGTCAGCTCGTGCAGACTTCCGTCTGCCCGGCCTTTGCCGCGCGGGGAACGGACGGCGTCATAGATATAGGCTTCGCTCATCAGTGTCTCCTTCAGGCCCGGTCGGTGGGGTTGCCGGGCATCAGATCATAGGGGTGTTTCCAGCCGGGGAGGGCGGCGATACGGTCCAGCCAGGCGTCGACATGGGGCCAGTCCTTGCGGTCAAAACCGAAGGGCTCGGGGTAGAAAAGGTAACCGCAACAAGCGGTATCGGCGATGGTGACCTGATCGCCAACCATCCAAGAGCGGTTGTCGAGATGGTCGTTCAATATGGTGTAGGAATTTTTCAGCCGCGCTTGGACAAAGCTGATCACCTCGGCGGGGCGTTTGTCGGGGGCCAGGAAATTCATCAAGAAGCGGGCCATGCCCGCTTGCGACGACAGTTTGTGATTGTCCCAAAAGACCCAGCGCAAGATATCGCGGCGTTCGGCCGCCGAGCGCCCCCCAAGTTTGCCGGTTTTCGAGCTGACATAATCTTGAATGACGCCTGATTGGGTCAAGACCACATCGCCGTCGACCATGACCGGGACTTCGCTCATCTCATTCAGCGCGCGGAATTCGGGGGTGCGGGTTTCTCCGTTGAAGAAGTCAACGAAGACCGGCTCCCACTCCATATCGGCCAATGCCATGGTCAGCGCCGCCTTATAGGCATTGCCGCTTTCGCCGAAGCAGTAGAGTTTCGCGCTCATGCTAATCGTCCTTCCAATTCATTTTTGAACAACCGCAGCCGGTGGCCGAGGTTGTCGTGATCTGTGACCGATCCGAAATGCTCAAAGACGAATGTCAGCGCCTCATCAACCGTCAAGCCTGCCTCGGATGCAAAGCGACTAAGCCCCCGATGCGCGTCATTGGTCATCGCGACCGGGAAGCGACGGGTCAGGCGCAGGCGTTTGGGCATTCTTCAACCTTTCAGACGGGCTTCAACCTTCCAGAGGGGTTATGACCAATCTAGAACGCCTCGGCGTCAAGTGCCATCACAGCTTCGTCACCCGATTGAATGCGGGCAAGATGTAGCGCAGTGGCGGGCAATTGGCGGGTCATGTAATAGCGGCCCGTGGCGATTTTGGTTTGATAAAACCCCGGGTCACTGGCACCATTTTCGAGGGCGGCAAGGGCGGCCTTGGCCGAACGCGCCCACATCAGCCCCAGACAGACATGGCCGAAAAGATGCATGAAATCGTAAGATCCGGCCAGTGCTGCATTGGGGTTTTTCATGCCGTTTTGCATGAAGAACATCCCCGCCGCCTGCAAATCCTTGGAGGCCGCTTTCAGCGGTTCCAAAAACCCCGCCTTAAGGGCGGCGTCGCCGTCGTTTTCCTTGATGAAGGTCTTGACCATCTCAAAAAACGCCATGACATGTTTGCCACCATCTTGCGCAAGTTTGCGGCCAACCAGATCCAACGCCTGAACGCCATTGGCACCTTCATAGATCATGGTGATGCGGGCATCGCGGGCGAATTGGCTCATCCCTTGTTCTTCGATATAGCCGTGGCCGCCGTAAACCTGTTGGGCGTTGACGGCGGTTTCAAACCCCTTGTCGGTCAGGAAACCCTTGATCACCGGGGTCAGCAGCGAAATCATGCCTTCGGCCGCGGTATCGCCTGACCGCTGTGCCTGGTCAATCAGCGAGGCCCCCCAAAGGGTGAAGGCGCGCGCGCCCTCCAAAAAGCTTTTCTGGTCCATCAGATTGCGGCGGATATCGGGATGCACGATCAGGGGATCAGCCGGGCCATCGGGGTTTGCAGCACCGGTGACGGCGCGGCCCTGCAGCCGATCGCGCGCATAGGCCACGGCGTTTTGGTATGCAGTTTCGCCCACCGCATAGCCTTGCAGGCCAACGCCCAAACGCGCCTCGTTCATCATCACGAACATCGCGCGCATGCCTTTGTGCAGATCACCGATCAGGTATCCGGTGGCGCCGTCATAATCCATCACACAGGTCGAATTGCCGTGGATGCCCATCTTTTCTTCGATCTTGCCCGCCGCCACTGCGTTGCGCACACCCAAAGATCCATCATCATTCACCAGAAACTTCGGCACGATGAAAAGTGAGATACCCTTGGTGCCTTCACCGCCGCCCGGTGCCTTTGCCAAGACCAGATGGATAATGTTTTCGGCCAGATCATGTTCGCCAGCCGAGATGAAAATCTTTTGGCCGGTGATCTTGTAGCTGCCGTCATCTTGCGGTTCGGCCTTGGTGCGCATCTGTCCCAGATCGGTGCCGCAATGCGGTTCGGTCAGGTTCATGGTGCCGGTCCAATCGAGGCTGACCATCTTGGGCAGGTAGGTCAATTTTTGCGCCTCGGTGCCAAATGTAAGGATCGACCCGATCGCGCCATGGGTCAGGCCTTGATACATGTTGAAGGCCATATTGGCGGAAACGAAAATCTCGCCCACCGCTATGCCCATCACGTAAGGCAGGCCTTGGCCGCCAAATTCTTCGGGCAGATCAAGCCCGTTCCAACCGCCTTCTTTCATCGCTGTGAAGGCGTCTTTGAAACCCTTGGGCGTATAGACCACACCGTTTTCCATCCGGCAGCCTTCGGCATCACCTGACGCGTTCAGCGGTGCCAACACATCGCGGGCGATCTTTCCCGCCTCGTCCAGAACCGCAGATGTAAATGCCGGTTCCAGATCAGCGTAGCCCGGCACATCGCTGGCCGACACCTGCAGAACGTCGTTCAGGACGAATTCAATGTCGCGCGTCGGGGCGTTGTAGACAGGCATTATCGGCTTCCTTCTTTTGACCAGGCTTCAGGCGGCGGATTGCTTTTTGCGTTCAACGAAAAGTTGTTCGCCATTTTCAATATGGGCGCTCAACTCGCTGATCGAAAGATCAAGCTCATCACGTTGACGTTTCATCTCGGCCAAGCGGCGCCGGGCAGTTTCGATGACTTTGGCAAGCTGATCATCCTTATGCGCGCTCATGTCATAAAGATCGAGCAGCTGACGGATTTCTTCAAGGCTGATCCCGAATTTGCGACCACGCAAAATCAGCGTGAGTCTGGCGCGGTCACGGCGCGTAAAAAGGCGTTTTTGTCCTTCCCGGATCGGGGAAAGCAGCTCTTTTTGTTCGTAAAAGCGTAGGGTTCGTGGTGTCACATCAAACGCGTCGCACATGGCGCGAATACTCATCAAGTCGTTGCTCACATTCATCTCCTGTTTCAATCTATGCAAGATATGCCCTGATTTGGAGATTTCGGGCCATCTTGCAAGAAAAGATGACGTTAACGTAAGCGTAACGTGACGTCACAATATCCTTAGCGTAATGTCATTAAAGATTGACCCTCGGTAAGCGCAATTTTCGTATCTTGTGAACATGG
>JBATTI010000543.1:0-2509 GCA_049670445.1 Albidovulum sp.
ACCCGCGCGCGGATGCGTGAAGAGGTGAAGGCCCGCGCCTATAAGGCGGCGGAAGAGCGGGTGGTTGAGGCGATCGCCGGCAGTGACGCGCGCGAGGCCACGCGCGAGATGTTTCGCACCAAGCTGAAGAAGGGTGAACTTGATGACACGGTGATCGAACTTGAGGTCGCCGATAACAGCAGCCCGATGCCCGCCTTTGACATTCCCGGACAACCCGGCGGGATGGGGATGATGAACCTTGGTGACATTTTCGGCAAAGCCTTCGGCGGGCGCAAGATCCGCAAGAAAATGACGGTCGCCGCAAGTTATGAGGCCCTGATTTCCGAAGAGGCCGACAAGCTTTTGGATGACGAAGCGGTCAAGGTAGAAGCGCTTGCGGCGGTGCAGGAAGCGGGCATCGTGTTCATTGACGAGATCGACAAGGTCTGCGCGCGATCAGATACCCGCGGTGCCGATGTCAGCCGTGAAGGTGTTCAGCGCGATCTGCTGCCGCTGATCGAAGGCACCACGGTTTCCACCAAGCACGGCCCGGTCAAGACCGACCATATCCTGTTCATCGCTTCGGGGGCGTTTCATATTGCCAAACCGTCGGATCTTTTGCCCGAGTTGCAGGGGCGCTTGCCGATCCGGGTAGAGTTGCGGGCGCTGACCGAAGAAGATTTCGTGCGGATCCTGACCGAAACCGACAACGCCCTGACCCGGCAATATACCGCCCTTTTGGGCACTGAAGAGGTGACGGTCGATTTCACCCCGGAAGGCATCGCCGCCTTGGCACGGATTGCGGCCGAGGTGAACCGAAGCGTCGAAAACATCGGCGCACGGCGGCTTTACACCGTGATGGAACGGGTTTTTGAGGAGCTGTCCTTTGCCGCCCCAGACAAGGCGGGCCTTCAGGTTTCGGTCGATGCCGCCTTTGTCGAGGCGAATTTGGGCGAGTTGTCGCGTTCCGCCGATCTGAGCCGCTACGTGCTTTAGCAAACCTGCCAATACCGCCGCAACAGAGCCTGTTTTGCGCCGGTAATGACCCCGAAAGCGGCCAGATCCCTTTGGTGCAACGGCCGGCGCTGGCGGGTGTGATTTCACATATCCGGGCGCCCGCATGGGCTGCGCTGATCCCCGTGCTGGGCCCCGTGCTGATCCCCGCGTTGTTACGAAAACTTCACCAATATTAAAACTCAGCGTCACAGTTGGGGGTTAGGTCAACCTGCGAATGGGGGGCCGGATGAAGCTTGATATTGTCGATGTAAGCAAGATCTACGGCAAGAATACCGCCGTAGGTAATGTGTCTTTTTCGCTTCAGGGCGCTGGATTCATCGGCATTATCGGCCGGTCCGGGGCGGGGAAATCCACCTTGCTGCGGATGCTGAACCGGCTGTCGGATGCGACAAGCGGCCAGATTCTGGCCGATGGAACCGATATCTTGACCCTGCGCGGCGCCAAGAAGCGCGCCTGGCAAAGCCAATGCGCGATGGTGTTTCAGCAGTTCAATCTGGTGCCGCGCATGGATGTCGCCTCTAACGTGTTGCACGGGCTTTTGGGCCGCCGCCCGACCATGGCCACGCTGTTCAACCTTTGGGGCGCGGCGGACATTACCCGCGCCCTTGAAATCCTTGATCGGCTGGGCATTGCCGAACAAGCGCCAAAACGGGCCGAGGCTTTGTCCGGCGGGCAGCAACAGCGCGTGGCGATTGCGCGGGCCTTGATGCAAGACCCCAAGATCATATTGGCGGATGAACCCATCGCCTCGCTTGATCCGATGAATGCGCAGATTGTGATGGAGACGCTAAAGCGGATCCAGACCGAGGACGGGCGCATGGTTATCGCCAATCTGCACACGCTTGATACCGCGCGGCGCTACTGCGACCGGGTGATCGGGATGCGCGACGGGCGGGTGGTTTTTGACGGCACGCCTGCACAGCTGACCGCCGGGGTGGCGCGCGACATCTATGGGGCGGATGCGTCGTTTTCAGAAACCGCAACCTCAACCGCGATTGAGGCCCTTGAACCTGACAATGATTACGCTGTCGCCATGCTTGGCGACTAAGCTGCAACGGGTCCTTGCCGCTTTGGCCGGCCCATCACACGGAGACTGCCATGAAAAACCTGTTTGCCATTCTGGCCGCCACCACGGTTCTTGCCGGTGCGGCCAATGCCGAAGAGATTACCGGCTTCAACATAGGTATTCTTGGGGGCGAAAATGCCCAAGACCGGATGGCGAAGAACGCCTGCCTTAGCGCCTATACCGAAGAGGCGCTTGGTGTGCCGGTCAAGATCTTTGCCCCGGCGGATTATGACGGCGTTATTCAGGGCCTGCTTGGCGGCACGATCGATATGGCCTGGCTTGGCGCGTCAAGCTACGCCAAGACCTATCTGACCGACCCCGAGGCGGTTGATGTGGTTTTGGTCAAGGCCAATCTTGACGGCTCTTACACCTATCATTCCATCGGCTTCGCGCGCAAAGACAGCGGCATCACCTCGCTTGCCGATCTGAAGGGCCAGACCTTTGGTT
>JBATTI010000544.1:0-2272 GCA_049670445.1 Albidovulum sp.
AGGGCGGTCAAAACTGCAATTTTATCTGCGTGTCGGACCGGGTCAGGCGCAACATCAGGCCCTGACGGCGGGCCTCGGTCGCCAAAAGCGCGAATTGCACATGGGCCGCGGCCAGGGCGGTGGTCGCTTGTTTGCCTTCCACAAGGCCCCACAGCTCGGGGTCAATTTTCATCTTTTGTGCCTCGGCATCAATCTGCCAGTCGTCGTTATCGGCGCGCACGCGGATCGTCCCGCCGTATGGCATGGCGGTTTCCAGACATAAGAGCGCCAGAAATGTAAGCTTGACGGATCCGCGCGGCAGCTCTGCCGGGCCGTTCCATTCGGTCTTGAGACGCGCGCCCCGGCCCAGATCGTCCAATATCGCCAATATCTCGGCCCGCCCGATGCGCTGGCCGCTGCTGCTGGCACCAAAGGCCACGCGAAAGAAACGGATGCGGGCATTCGCATTTTGCACACTTTGCGAAATCAATGCCATTTCCGGGCCCAAAGCCTCGCCCGACATCATAAGAAGCTCTACCCCATTGCCGATCGCGCCCAAGGGGCTGATAAGATCGTGGCAGATACGCGAGCCAAGCAGGGCGGTCAGATCGTTATCGTCGCAGTTCATGTTCATAAGCGCTTTGAATTGGGGAAAAAGATGAATGAGGTGTTGGAGCCGGGCATGTTCGTGCGCCATGCGGGCCAGCCGGATTGGGGCATTGGCCAGGTGCAATCGCGTATTGGTATGCGCATTACGGTGAATTTCCAAAACTGCGGCAAGGTTACAATCGATGGGTCGCGGGTAGAACTTGTCTTGTTGAACGCGGCTGACATCCGCAAGGCGTGATTTCAACAGGTTATCACAACCAAGGGGTGTGTCAATCAAGCGCGGGCCGTTGCCACGCCAAGCCTGCCAGCCTAGAACCGTGAGGCGAATGAAACTCTGGTGATAAGGCCCACCCGACAATGACCCTTGATACTTCACATTTCAAAGTCCGTTTGGCGAAGGATGAATGTGATCTTTTGTCCGCCGAACGGCTGCGTTACCGGGTTTTTGTGCAAGAACTTGGAGGTGACGGCCCGCTGGTGGACCACGCCGGACAGATTGAGCGTGATGAATTTGACCGGGTCAATGACCATCTTATCTTGGTCGATACCCGGCGCGAGATGGACAAGATGGATCACGTGGTCGGCGTCTACCGGTTGCTGCGCTCCGATCAGGCCGCGCAGTTCGGGCGCTTTTATTGTGACCGCGAATATGACCTCTCGAGGCTTCGTGCCACCGGGCGCAAATTGCTTGAGCTTGGCAGATCCTGCGTTGACGCCAATTACCGCGGCGGCACCGCGATGTTCCTGCTATGGAGCGCTTTGGCCGATTATGTGTTCGAGCATCAGATCGAAGTGCTCTTTGGCGTTGCCAGTTTTCACGGCACCGACCCTAATTCGCTTAAGTTGCCGCTGTCATGGCTTTATCATCACCATCTGGCGCCGGATCTTTTGCGCGCAAGATCTTTGGCCTATCAACCAATGGATCTTTTGCCGGCAGCGGAACTTGACAGGCGCGCCGCGATGCAAGCGATGCCCGCCTTGATCAAGGCCTATCTGCGCTTGGGTGGTTTTGTCGGTGACGGTGCCTACATAGACAGTGAATTCAATACGACCGATGTGTGCCTGTTGATGGATACCGCAATGATGAGCGCCAAGCACAAAGGTTTTTATGTGCGCAAACACGGCGCGCAAGAATAAGGGGCCTTAGGGTGACGACATGGCGATCTGATGCGCCGCCGCCGGTTGGCGCCATCCCGCTTTGGGCCTGGCCCATCGCCCTGTTGCGGGGCGTGCTTTTGTTTTGTGTGACGCTTGGCGGCCTGGCCTTGCTGTTGGCATTGCGTCTTGTTGAACGCCCCTTGGCCGGACAAAACCGCCCGGTGACGCCCTACATCACGCAACGCGTTTGCCAATCGGCATTTTGGATCATGGGCATCCGCTACAATATTCGCGGCACCCCGATGAAACATATGGGCGCGTTGGTTGCCAATCATGGGTCATGGCTGGATATATTCGCGCTCAATGCCTGCCAGCGCGTCTATTTCGTGTCAAAAGCCGAAGTGGCAAACTGGCCGTTGATCGGCTGCTTGGCGCGCGCCACCGGCACCGTGTTCATTGAGCGTGACCCCCGCCGTGCCAAGGCGCAAACCGTGCTTTTTGAAGCGCGCATTCATGCAGGCCACAAGCTGTTGTTCTTCCCCGAAGGCACCTCGACCGATACGCGCCGGGTCTTGCCGTTCAAATC
>JBATTI010000545.1:0-7836 GCA_049670445.1 Albidovulum sp.
CATCTGGTCTTGCGCCGCCCGCTTGATCTGCCGTTTCCGGTCAGAATGCTGCAAGGCACGGCCGATACCGATGTGCCGACCGCGGTGGCAATGCGGCTGATCGATCACGTCACCGGACCCGATATCAGGCTGACGCTGGTCAAGGGTGTTGATCACCGCTTCTCGACGCCCGAATGCCTGAAGCTGATCGAGCTTTCGGTGCTAAAGATTGCGGTTCGCAGCGACGGGGCCTGAGGCGCTTCAGCCCGAGGCACTTCAGCCTGAGGCGCTTCAGCCCGAGGCGCTTCAGACCGCGTGAAGCTTCGCGCGTTTTTCGGTTTTCGCTTTTGCAGGGCCTGCATTGCGGTCGATGAATTTCAGCACCAAGGGGCGGATATTGTTGCGCCAGCTTTTGCCCGCAAAAATCCCGTAGTGGCCAGCCCCCGGTTCAAGATGGCTGACCTTCTTGCTGGCCGCCAGGCCGGTACACAGATCAAGGGCTGCAAGGCATTGGCCGGGTGCCGAGATATCGTCATTCTCGCCCTCGATCACATTGATCGCCACATTGGTGATCTTGCCCATATCGACGGGCTTGCCGCGCACGGTGAAGGTGTTAAGCGCGATTTCGCGGTTCTTGAAGATACGCTCGACCGTTGAAAGATAGAATTCGGCGGTCATATCCATCACCGACAGATATTCATCGTAAAACCGGTTATGCTTGTCATTCTTTGTCGCATCGAACTGGGCGGCGCGCAAAATCTCATCCTGGAAGGCTTTGGCGTGGGTTTCCATATTCATCGAAATGAAGGAGGCAAGCTGCAAAAGCCCCGGATAGACCTGGCGACCGACGCCGGCATATTTGAAGCCGACCCGCTGAATTGCCATATGTTCAAGTTGGCCCATGGTCATGCGGCGGCCAAAATCGGTCACCTCGGTGGGGGCTGCATCCGGGTCAACCGGCCCGCCGATCAGGGTCAGTGTGCGGGGCTGCGCCTCGGGGTCTTCCTCGGCCAGATAGGCGGTGGCGGCAAGGGCAAGCGGGACGGGTTGGCACACGGCAACCACGTTGATGTCAGGCCCGAGGTGGCGCATGAAATCGACAAGGTAAAGGGTGTAATCTTCAATATCGAAGCTGCCAGCACTTACCGGAATGTCGCGCGCATTGTGCCAATCGGTGATATAGACTTCGCAATTGGGCAAAAGCGAGGTCACGGTTGAACGCAGAAGTGTCGCGTAATGGCCCGACATCGGGGCAACCAGCAGCACCCGGCGGGCTTTGGGTTCGCGGCCGACCACGTTGAAATGGACAAGGTCACCGAAAGGGCGCGAAACCAGCGTCTCAACCTCGACCTTATGGTCGCGGTCATCTTCGCCGGTGACCGAAGGGATGGCCCAATCGGGCTTGATCACCATACGCGCAAAGCTGCGTTCGGTGATGCGGCCCCAGGCAGACATGACTTTGAACATCGGATGTGGCACCATACCCCATGCCGGATAGGAAGACATCGCACGCGCGGAAGCACCCAGCCATTCGTTGGTATTACGAATGCTTTCCATCAAGTCGTAGGTTGCCATGCCCTTCATATCGTCTCCTTGCCGCCAACAGTGGCGGAATAAGCGGCTTTCGCCAACGCGGCATTCACGATATGCTGCAGTGCAGTATAGTAGGGGGGATTTGTTAATATGACAACAAATGTTGCGAACTCTTCGCCGGATAGTGAAAAGCTGAAGGCCAATCTGGCCCGGATCGAGGCATTGTCGCAGCGCCTTGTTGCCGCAATAGCACAAAAACGCCCCGCAAACCCCGCCCTTGAAGCGCCGGGCATTGACCTATATGGCCGCGCCGCCAATGCGTGGTGGAACGAGGCGCTGAAAGATCCCACCAAGATGATGGAACAGCAGGTGGCCTTTTGGGGCAAATCGCTGAACCACTACATGGAAGTGCAAAAGCTTCTGGCAAGCGGCGAATCGGCTGCCCTTGTTGATGCGGCGCCCCCCGATCGGCGCTTTTCCAACCCGCTTTGGCAGACCCACCCCTATTTCAACTTCATCAAGCAACAGTATTTGATGAATGTAGAGGCGATGGACAATGCCGTGGCCGCGATCGAAGGGCTGGAAGGCCAGGACCGGCGGCGTCTGGAATATTTCGTCGGTCAGATGATGGATCTTTTGTCGCCCACGAATTTTCTGGCCACCAATCCCGATGCTTTGGAAAAGGCCGTGGCCACCGAAGGCGAAAGTCTGGTCAAGGGGCTTGAGAACCTTGTGCATGATGTCGAGGCCAACCGCGGCGATCTGCTGGTCACGCTGGCCGACCGCGATTCGTTTGAAGTGGGCGGGAATATCGCCACCACAAAGGGCGCGGTGGTGTTTCGCAACCACATGTTCGAGCTTATTCAATACGAACCCACGACCAAGCAGGTCCATGCCGTGCCGGTGGTGATCTTTCCGCCCTGGATCAACAAATTCTACATCATGGATCTGAAAGAGAAGAACAGCCTGATCAAATGGATCGTTGATCAGGGCTTTACGCTGTTTGTTGTCAGCTGGAAGAACCCCGATGCGAGCTATGCCGGGATCGGCATGAGCGATTATGTCGAAGACGGGTTCTTGACGGCCATAGCCGAAGTCAAAGCCATAACCGGGCAAAACAAAGTCAATGCGGTGGGCTATTGCATCGCGGGTACGACGCTTTCGACAACGCTTGCGCTGATGAAAAAGCGCGGCGACGATTCAGTGAAATCGGCGACACTTTTCACCACCATGACCGATTTTTCCGACCCCGGCGAAGTTGGGGTTTTTCTGGATAATGACTTTGTCGACGGGATCGAGGCCGAGGTGACGCGCGCGGGCTATCTGGACAAATACTTCATGGCCCGGACGTTTTCCTTCCTGCGGGCCAATGATCTGATCTACGGCCCCGCGATCAAAAGCTATATGCTGGGTGAAGCGCCGCCTGCCTTTGATCTGCTTTTCTGGAACGGCGACGGTACCAATTTGCCGGCGCGCATGGCGGTCGAATATCTGCGCGGCCTGTGCCAAGGCAACCGGCTTGTCGATGGCGGATTTGAGGTCTGCGGCGAACGTGTGACCTTGTCGGATGTCAAAATCCCGATTTGCGCAATCGCTTGCGAGACCGATCACATCGCACCTTGGAAGGCCTCTTATAACGGGGTCCGGCGCATGGGATCCAAGGACAAGACCTTCATATTGGCCCAGTCAGGCCATATCGCCGGAATCATCAATCCGCCGAGCAAAGGCAAATATGGCCATTATACCCATGATACGCTGCCCAGGACCGCCGATGCCTGGCGCGAAGGTGCGGGTTTCAATGAAGGCAGCTGGTGGCCGCGCTGGGCCGACTGGCTTGGCGCGCGCAGTGGCAAGATGGTCGGCGCGCGGGGGGCGGGCGGCGCCGATCACCCGGTGCTTTGTGCGGCCCCGGGTAAATATGTTACAGAAGTGCCAAACGCCTGACATCTACTCGCGTTAAAGTATTTTCTGCAACGCAGCATTTTCCTCTTGAAATGCTGCAATGCAGAATGTATATGATGCTGCATCAGCGAAACGGGATAGCCCCGCCCGCCAAGGAGAGATCAGATGAACAAGACCCAAGATTACACCAAAGTAATGCAAGACATGATGCAGGCGTTCCCGGTGAACGGCGATGCCCTGCAAGGCGCGTTCAAGACCCAGGCCGCACTTGGCGAAAAGATGACGAAAGTGGCTTTGACCGCTGCTGAGAAGTCCAACGAGATTTCGTCCAAATGGGCCAAAGAAACCATCGCGAAAGCCGGTGTTCTGGCACAGTCCAAAGAAGAGCCTGCCGACTACACCAAAGCTTTCAGCGATTTCGCTTCGGCTGCTGCCGAAATGGCTGCTGAAAACATGGCGGCTTTCGCTGAAGTTGCGAAAAAAGTTCAGATGGAAACTGTTGAACTGATGATGGCTGCGGGCAAAGAAGCTTCGCAGGACGCGTCGGCTGCTATGAAAAAAGCCACGGACGAAGTTACGACCGCTGCGAAAAAAGTTGCAACTGCAGCGAAGTAATCGTTCCGGTTTTCGACAAACCATTTTCTTTGCTTAATGAGTCCGGCGGATCCTGAGGGTCCGCCTTTTTTCTTTTTGTTGTGTTTTCTGCACTTGCGCCTAATCTTGCTGCAATGCCGAAACTTTTGGGAGGAACCCATGGCCGACGACCAAAAGCCGCTGTTGATCAAGCGCTATGCGAGTAGGCGGCTCTATAATACCGAAACCAGCGACTATGTGACGCTGGAAGATATTGCGGTTTTCATCCGCGCCGGGCGCGAGGTGCAGATCGTTGATCTGAAGACCGGCGATGATCTGACACGGCAATATTTGCTGCAAATCGTGGCCGAACATGAAAGCCGCGGCGAAAGCGTGTTGCCGGTGGATGTGCTGACCGATCTGGTGCGCAGCTATACGACGCAGGCGCAAAGCGTGGTGCCGCAGTTTTTGGCCGCGTCGTTCGAGATGCTGCGCGACGGGCAATCCAAGTTGATGGAAAACCTCAATACCATGCCCAACCCCTTGTCCAAGATGCCGGGGTTTGAGGCGATGCAGCAACAACAGCAGATGTTCCTCAAATCAATCATGAGCGGGTTCGCCGGGGCAACATCCCCTGCGCGCGAAGAGGAAGAGGGCGCCGCGGCACCCAAGGCCGGCACCCATAGTGCAGATGATCTTGATGCGATCAAAAAACAGCTTGCCGATCTGCAAAACAAGCTTTCCAAGCTGTAATCGGGGCCAGGCGGCCCGTGCAGGCATGATAAGAGGTGAAGATGACCGAGGCGCCCGGGCGCGTGACCCTTTGGGGCATTGAGGCGTTTTTGACCACCGCAGCCGAAGGCACGGTTCAGGCCGCTGCGCGGCGGCTGGATGCGTCGGCCTCTGGGATAAGCCAGCAGATCACGGCGTTGGAAACAGCATTGGGGGCGGCATTGTTTGACCGCTCGGCCAGGCCCATGCGCCTTACCCCGGCGGGCCAGACGTTCTTGCGCCACGCGCAGGCGATCTTCAACGAACTTGCCGCAGCGCGCGCGGTAATCGGGCTTTCGGGGCTGTCGGGGCTTGCCAGTTTCAGGCTGGGATTCATTGAGGATTTCGAATCCGAGGTGACGCCGCATCTGTTGTCAGAGCTTGGCCGCGATTGGCCGGATTGCCAGTTCTTGCTGGAAACCGGGCCAAGCCACCGCTTGCATGAAGGGCTTGAGGCGCGCACGCTTGATCTGGTGGTGGCCGCCGATATCGGTGCGACCAATGCCTCAAGCGAGGCCCATATGATCTTGCAAGAGCCTTATGTCGCCGTGGTGCCGCGCGGCCAAAAGCCCGGCTTTGGAGGGGCGGATGACCCTTTGCCGCTGATCCTTTACACCGCGCGTCATCATATGGGCCGCCAGATCGCCGATGCGATGGCGCTTGCGAATTTTCACGCCGGGCATCGGTTTGAACTTGATAGCTACAATTCGATCATGGCGATGGTGGCGGCGGGAAGTGGCTGGACGATTCTGACCCCGCTTGGGGTGTTGCATGCCGCCAGGTTCCGCGACCGGGTTGATCTTTTGCCCTTGCCCTTCGCCCCCTTGTCGCGCCGCATCATGCTGACCGTGCGGCGCGATATCCTGGGCGATATGCCCGCGCGGATCGCGGCGCGGTTGCGCGACCTTATGCAAGAGATGATCGTGGGGCCGGTGCTGGCCGATCATCCCTGGATGGCCGATGGGCTGAAGGTGATCGGCCGTCAAGGCTAAGCCCGGCGTCAGGCGGCGCTGGTCCGGGCGGTCTTCACATCCGCCACCGCGGCCAAAAGGGCATCTGCGATGAAATCAAGCTCTGGCCTTGTTAGCCGTGCTGGCAGGCGCAGATCGCAAGCCCGCATCAGCATGGCGCGGGTCTTGGGCATATCGGGCTGATCGCCGATGAATTTCCAGTTCCAAAAGGCGCGGGCATTGTCTTGGCTAAGCCCGAAGATCTGCACCTGAACCCCGCGCGCCGCTGCCGCGGTTTGAAAGGCGCGGGCATCGGCATCGGCATCGACCCCGCTTAGGTTGAATTGCAAACTATCGGGTGCGCGGGTTTCTTTCGGCAAAGCCGGCGGGACATCAAGCCAGTCGGATTGATTAAGCTTTTCAGCCACATAATCGTGATTGGCGCGCCCCGCCGCGACCCGGTCCGCCACCAGCGGCAATTGCGGGCGGATCACGGCGGCTGACAGATTTTGCATGCGCATATTGTAAAGCGGCAAGCGGTTTTGCCAATGCAGATAGCTGTTTTGCAACCCGGCGTGCTTTTTCCAGTTATGTTCATAAGCGCCCGACATGATCACCGCGCGGGCCATCACTTCGGGGTCATCGGTGATCATGATCCCGCCTTCACCGGCATTGACCATCTTGTAGGACTGGAAGGAAAAGCAGCCGATCTTGCCGATCGTCCCGATATTCCTGCCATCCCAAAGCGTGCCCAGGGAATGCGCGGCATCTTCCAGCACCGGAATGCCGCGCGCATCGCACAGCGCCATGATCGCATCCATATCCGAGGTATGACCGCGCATATGGCTGATAAGGACGGCCGCGATATCGTCGGTAAGGCGGGCTCCAAAATCCGCCATATCAATGCGGAAATTCGCCCCCACCTCGGCCAGAACCGGCACGCAATCGGCATGGACCACGGCAGAAGGCACGGCGGCAAAGGTAAAGGCCGGGATCAGCACTTTCGCACCGCGCGGCAGATCCAGCGCCCTAAGCGACAAGAACAAGGCGGCCGAGCATGAAGAGACCGCCAAAGCATAGCGCGCGCCCAGCAGTTCGGCGAATTCCTGTTCCAGCAGGGCGACCGGCGCGCCTTCGGGGGCGGTATAGCGGAACAGGTCGCCCGAGGATAAAAGCCGCTCTATCTCGGCCAGTGCCGCCGCGGGGATGGGTTCGGCGTCATAGACATTCGGGGCTTGCGGGGAGGGGGCGTTGCTTACATTCATCATACAGGTTTCCTGAATGTTTGTTTCAGGAATCATGTATATCGGTTTGGCGGAAAATGCCACCCGATTTCGCCGCCGTGGGCCTAGAACCCAAGCCGGTCGCGCAAGGAAAACCACGTCATCGCCAGCACCAAAAGCGGCGAGCGCAGCGCCGGGCCGCCCGGAAAACGCGGAATTGGCACATTTGCCATCACGTCAAAGCGCCCGGCCTGCCCACCAACCGCCTCGGCCAAAAGCCGCCCGGCAAGCGTGGCCATCGCCACCCCGTGACCGGAATAACCCGAGGCCGACAGCACATTGGGGGCCACTTTGGCGAAATTCGGCATCCGGTTCATGGTGATTGCCAACGTGCCCCCCCAGGCATAGTCGATCTTCACATCGCGCAGGCCCGGATAGATCGCATAAAGCGGTTTGGAGACAACTTTGCGGACATCGGGGAATTTGTAGCCATAGCTTTCGGCGCCGCCGAACAAAAGCCGGTCATCATCGGACAAGCGCCAGTAATTCACCACGAATTTGGTATCGGCGACAGCGATGTTCTGGCGCAGAACCTCGGATTTGCGGGGGCCCAAGGGTTCGGTCGCGACAACGAAATTGTTGATCGGCATGACCCGTGCGGCCACCTTGCCATCAAGGCCGCCCAGATAGCCGTTGCAGGCCAAGATCACATGGCCGCATTCCACCCGGCCCTGACCGGTTTGCACGACCGGACGCGCGCCATGGGTGATGTGATGAACATAGGCGTCCTCATGGATGCGCACACCGGCGGCGGCGGCGGCCTTGGCCAGCCCGATTGCGAAGTTGAGCGGATGGAGATGCCCCGCACCCCGGTCAAGATCGCCACCGACATAGAGTTTTGAGGG
>JBATTI010000546.1:0-3892 GCA_049670445.1 Albidovulum sp.
AGGCCGAGGCGGTCAAGCGCTTTGAACTGCCCGGTGACAGGATTGGTGATATTGTCATGATCTCGACCGAAAACATGACGATCGGCACCTCCGCCCACCGCCACGACCTTGCGGCGCTGAATGAACCTCTGCGCAGCCATGGTGGCTTGACCGAGCAAGAGGTGCCCTTCATCGTCAACCGGGTGATTGATCTGCCCAAGGCACCGGTCTTGCGCAATTTCGACGCGTTCTTTTACGCCACCTCAGCCGCGGCGCTTTGATATGAAAGACAATCTGATGAAAGATAAAATCACCATCCGCCACGAGGGTATGCGCATCGGCGGCGAAGTTGTCTTTACCGATGATGTGGTTGAGGTGCGCTATCCCTATACCAACGAAGTCATCGGCACCGTGCCCGCGGGCAAAGCCGAACATGCCGCGCGCGCCTTCGACATCGCCGCCGCCTATAAGCCCAAGCTCAGCCGTTATCAGCGGCAGGAGATTTTGTTCAAAGCCGGTCAATTGATCCGCGAAAAGCGTGAAGAGCTGGCCCATTGGCTGGTGCTGGAGCTGGGCATCTGCCACCAGCACGCGCTTTACGAAACCGGTCGGGCCTATGATGTGTTCACCCTTGCCGGTCAGATGGCGATTTTGGACGATGGTCAGATCTTTTCGTGCGACCTGACCCCGCAAGGCAAAGAGCGCAAGATTTTCACCTTGCGCGAACCGGTGCGTGCGATCTCGGCGATCACGCCCTTCAACCATCCGCTCAACATGGTCAGCCACAAGATTGCCCCCGCGATTGCCACCAACAATTGCGTGGTGTGCAAACCGACCGAGCTTACGCCGCTTACCGCCATCGCGCTGGCGGACATCCTTTATGAAGCGGGCCTGCCGCATGAGATGTTTCAGGTCGTGACCGGCTGGCCCAAGGATATCGGGGATGAGATGATCACAAACCCCAATATCGACATCATCACCTTCACCGGCGGTGTCCCGGTCGGCAAGATGATCGCCGCGAAGGCGGGGTATAAGCGTTGCGCATTGGAACTTGGCGGCAATGATCCGTTGATCATCTGCAATGATCTGAATGATGCCGATCTTGAGAAAGCCGCGACAATTGCAGTTGCGGGGGCAACCGGAAATTCCGGCCAGCGTTGTACGGCGGTGAAACGTATATTGGTGCAAGAAAGCGTGGCCGACCGCTTCGTGCCATTGGTTCTGGCCAAGGCCAAGGCGATCAGGTTTGGCGATCCGATGGATCCCGAAACCCAGCTTGGCTGCGTGATCCATGCCGAGGCCGCCGAATTGTTTGAACGCCGGGTCTATGAGGCCGAAAAGGCGGGCGCCAAGATCCTTTATCATCCGGGCCGTCAGGGTGCCTTGTTGCCACCGATTGTGATTGATCATGTCCCGCATGAAAGCGAACTGGTGATGGAAGAAACCTTCGGCCCGATTGTGCCAATCGTGCGGGTGCCCGATAATGATGCCGAGGTCATGGCAATTTCCAACAGCACCGACTTCGGCCTTTCCTCGGGCGTTTGCACCAATGATCTGAACCGCGCGATTGCCTATGTGAACGGGCTCGATGTCGGCACCGTCAATATCTGGGAACAACCCGGCTACCGTATCGAAATGTCGCCCTTCGGCGGGATCAAGGACAGCGGCAACGCGGTCAAGGAAGGCGTGTTGGAGGCGATGAAATTCTTTACCAACGTCAAGACCTATTCGCTGCCGTGGCCGCGCTAGGGTGCTGAATGTCAAGCCAGGTGCGCGGCCCTTGGGCCGCGCCCGTTACCCCAAAAGGCCCGCTTGCCTGGAAAGGTCTGCGCGATGAAGATCACTCATACCGAAGGCGAATCCAACACCTCTGAGGCGCGCCGCACCTGGGCCGCCAAACACCCCGACGCGGCCACCCGCGATCTTTTAAGCCGTGACGCTGACGCGTTTTTGCATCAAAGCCTGTCCAGCCCCTGCGTTACCACCATCGCCAAAGCCAGCGGTATCTGGATCGAAGATACCGCCGGGCGCCGCTATATGGATTTTCACGGCAATTCCGTTCACCATATCGGCTATGGCCACCCGCGCCTGGTGGCCGCCATCAAGGATCAGCTTGATCAGCTAAGCTTCAGCCCGCGCCGCTTCACCAACGAACCTGCCGTGGCGCTAGCCGAAAAGCTGGGGCAGATCGCGCCCGGCGATCTGAACAAGGTCTTGTTCACCACCGGCGGCTCTGACGCCAATGAAGTCGCCCTCAAGATCGCCCGTGCCGCGACCGGGCGTTTCAAGACCGTCAGCTTTTGGGACGCGTTTCATGGCGCCGGTTTCGGCGCCGCAAGTGTGGGCGGAGAGGCGACATTTCGCAGCCATATCGCAGGCCCCCTGATGCCCGGCACCGAACATGTCGCACCTTTTTCGTGCTACCGCTGCCCCTATAACCACCCCGGCCCCGACACCTGCGGGCTGGCCTGCGCCAAGATGGTTGATTACGTTCTGGGCCGCGAAGGCGATGTTGCCGCCGTCATTGCCGAACCGATGCGCGCGGTTCCCATCGTGCCACCACCCGGCTTTTGGAAAGCGGTGCGCGACGCGTGCAACCGCCACGGCACGCTGCTGATCATGGATGAAATCCCGACAGGTCTTGGCAAAACCGGGCGGATGTTCGCCTTTGAACATGACGATGTGATCCCCGATATCGTGACCCTTGGCAAAGCCCTTGGCGGCGGCATCTTGCCCATTGCCGCCGTCGTCGCCCGCCACGATCTTGATGTTTGCGGCGACTTCGCCATCGGTCATTACACGCATGAGAAAAACCCCGTAACTGCGCGCACCGCCCTGACCACGCTGGCGATCATCGAAGAAGAAGGCCTTGTCGAACGCGCCGCCACCCTTGGCGCACATGCCTTGGAGCGCTTGCAATCCTTCGCCCCGCAAAGCCCCTTTGTCGGCGATATTCGCGGCAGAGGGCTGATGTTCGGGGTCGAAATCGTCGAAGACCGCGCCTCCCGGCAAGCGGCCCCCGACCGCGCCGAGCGCATCTATTACCGCTGTCTTGAGGCGGGGTTAAGCTTCAAGATCAGCGCAGGCTGCGTGCTTACCCTGTCGCCGCCCCTGACGATTGCACAAGCGGAACTGGACCAAGCGCTGGGTATCGTCATGAAGGCCATCCTGGCCGAGGCGGCATAGGCCATGAAAATTGTCAGAACTGATCTGGAGCTTCAGCTGCCGCATGTGGATGCCACCTTGCGCGCAAAGGGCCATGATCTGATCTTGCTGCCCGATGGGGTGCCAGAGGCCGAACTGGCAGAGGCCGCGCGCGACGCCGATCTTCTCTTGATGTGCTACACGCCGATAACCCGCCGGGTTCTTGCGGCATGTACGCGGTTGAAAGGCATCGTGAAATACGGGGTTGGCATTGATGCAATCGACATTCCGGCAGCGATTGAACGCGCCATCCCGGTGGTCAACATCCCCGAATATGCCGAGGAAACCGTGGCCGAGGGTGCCTTTGCGCTGATGATTGCGCTTGCCAAGAGGATGCAGCCATTGGCGCGGACGATGCAGCGCGATGGCTGGGCATGGCCCGAACCGCGCTGGCTTGGCGGCGATATTGCCGGCTAGACCGTCGGCATTGTCGGGCTTGGCAAGATCGGCAAAAGCTTTGCCCGCATGGCGGGCGCCGGGTTTCGCGCCAAAGTGATTGCGTATAGCCCCGGCCAATCCGCCGCCGAAATCCAAGCGGCAGGGGCGGTGAAATGTGACGATCTGCACCAACTGCTTTCAAAAAGTGATTTTGTGTCGCTGCACTGCACCTTGAACGAAAGCACCTATGGGCTGATCGGCGCGGCCGAGCTGCGCGCGATGAAACCAAGTGCCTCTCTGATCAACAGCTCGCGCGGCGCGCTGGTTGATG